>NZ_JBHWJY010000056.1:0-55667 GCF_042731135.1 Streptomyces sp. NPDC059874 | reverse complement strand
GTCCGGGACGTAAAACGTGATTTGTGGCGCGGCACCCACCCGCACATACGGGTCCGGCTGGGGCGCCATAAATCATGAGTCCCGGACAACACCCCACCCCGGCCCCGGCCCCACACGCAGCCCCCGCCAGGGAACCCCGCCAAGCCCCCCGCAGGGGACCCGGCATGATTCGGGGACCCAACCCCAAGGAGCCCCCCGTGACCCCCATGGCCGGTGACAGTCGGGCCGCCGCGAATGCCGCCGCCGTGCTGCGCACGGTCCTCGCGCACGGGCCCGTCGCGCGCAGCGCCATCGCCCCGCTGTGCGGGCTCAGCCCCGCCGCCGTGTCCCGGCAGGCCAACGGCCTGCTCCGCAGCGGCCTGCTGCGCGAGCTCCCCGGGCCGGCGGCCTCCGGCGCGGGACGACCGCGGATCCCGCTCGACCTGCACACCGGCCCCGTCGGCGGCCCCGTCGCCGCCGGGCTGCACATCGGCGTGCCCGCGGCCACCTTCAGCCTCGTCGACCTCCGCGGCACGCTCCTCGCCCGCCGCACCTCACCCCACCAAGCCCCCACCCCCACCCCCGGCCCCGGCCCCGACCCGGCCGACATCGCCGACCGGCTCGCCGCCTTCCTCCGCGAGTTCGACACCGGCCGCCCCCTCCTCGGCGTCGGCGTCGCCCTCGGCGGCTGGGTCCGCCCCGGCGACGGGACCGTGGTCCGCCACGAGGCCCTCGGCTGGCGGGACCGCCCCCTCGGCGCCGAGCTCGCCGAGCGGCTGCGTCTCCCCGTCTCGGTCGACAACCACGCCCGGGCCGTCGCCCACGCCGAGATCCTCTTCGGCCGGCCCGAGGCCCGCCGCAGCCTCGTGCACCTCTTCATCGGCAATGTCGTCGACGCGGCGTTCGGCATCGAGGGCACCGTCCACCAGGGCCCCGGCGCGGCGGCCGGGGACGTCGCCCACCTCCCCGTGCCCGGCAGTCGAACGGTCTGCCCCTGCGGGCGCGTCGGCTGCCTCCAGGCCACCGCCTCCGACACCGTGCTCGGCGCGGAAGCCGTCCGCCGCGGCATCGTCCCGGAGCCGTCCGTCAACCTGCTCGTGGACGCGGCGGCGACCGGCGACCCCCGCGCGGACCGGCTGCTGCGCGAGCGGGCCCGCGCCGTCGGCGGAGCGGCGGCCGTCCTCCTCGACGTCTTCAACCCGGCCGTCATGGTGGTCACCGAACTGTCGAGCGTGCTGCACGACGGCTACCTGGACGAGATCCGCGCCGCGGCTGCCGCCGCCTCCCGAACCGGCGGCGGCAGCGGCGGCGCCGGCGGCACCAACGGCAGCGTCGGCGTCGGCCCCGCCCGCATCGTGTCCCCGCACGCGGGGCCCGCCGTACTCCCCGGCGCGGCCGCGACCGTCCTGCTCGGTCCGCTCTTTCGTGACCCCTCCCATCTCAATTGAGAGTGCGAGATCACATCCTGTTGTTATTGGTCGTTCACAGACACCCCCCTAGCATTCGAGCCATGACGGTCCTGCCTGACGACGGGCTCTCCTTGGCCGCCGAGTTCCCTGACGCGACGCATGAGCAGTGGCAGCGCCTGGTAGAAGGCGTGCTGCGCAAGTCGGGCAAGGAAGTATCCGGCGAGGCCGCGGAAGAAGCGTTGTCCACCACGCTCCAGGACGGGCTCACCACCCGCCCGCTGTACACCGCGCCCGAACCCGGCGACGCCGGTGACGCCGGTGACGCCGACGCATCCGGCTTCCCCGGATTCGCCCCCTTCCTCCGCGGCGGCACCCCCGAGGGCAACGCCGCGAGCGGCTGGGACGTGCGCCAGCGCCACCTCGGCACCGATCCGGTACGGGTCAACGAGGCGGTGCTCGCCGACCTGGAGAACGGGGTCACCTCCCTCTGGCTGACCGTCGGCCGGGGCGGTCTCCCGGTCGACGGACTCGCCCGCGCCCTGGACGGGGTCTACCTCGACCTCGCACCGGTCTCCCTGGACCCCGGGGCCGAATTCGCCGACGCGGCAAGGGCGTTCATCACCCTGTGCGCCGAGCGCGAGATCGACCCCGCAGCCGTCCGGGCGAGCCTCGGCGCCGACCCCCTCGGCCACGAGGCCCGGACCGGCGAGGCCCTCGACCTCGCGGACGCCGTCGAGGTGGCCAAGTCGGTCGCCGCCGACCACCCCGGTGTGCGCGCCCTGACCGTGGACGCCCTGCCGTACCACGAGGCCGGCGGCAGCGCCGCCCAGGAGCTGGGGCTGTCCCTGGCGACCGGCGTCGCGTACCTGCGCGCCCTCACCGACGGCGGGCTGAGCGTCGACGCGGCCCTCGGGCAGCTGGAGTTCCGCTACGCCGCCACCGCCGACCAGTTCCTCACCATCTGCAAGCTGCGCGCGGCCCGCCGCCTGTGGGCCCGTGTCGCCGAGGCCTCGGGGGCCCCGGCCGCCGGAGCGCAGCGCCAGCACGTGGTGACCTCGCCGGTGATGATGACCCGCCGCGACCCCTGGGTGAACATGCTCCGCACCACCGTGGCCTGCATGGCGGCGGGCGTGGGCGGCGCGGACTCGGTCACCGTGCTCCCCTTCGACCACGAGCTGGGCCTGCCGGACGCCTTCGCGCGCCGCATCGCCCGCAACACCTCCACCATCCTGTTGGAGGAGTCGCACCTGGCCCGCGTCATCGACCCGGCCGGCGGCTCCTACTACGTGGAGCGGCTCACCGACGAACTCGCCCACGCGGCCTGGGCGTTCTTCCAGACCCTGGAGAAGGCCGGCGGCCAGGCCGCCGCCCTGCGCTCCGGGCTGGTCGCCGACCGCCTCGCCGCCACCTGGGCCGAGCGTTCCAAGAAGCTGGCCAAGCGCCGCGAGCCGATCACCGGGGTCAGCGAGTTCCCGCTGCTGTCGGAGAAGCCGGTCGTACGGGAGCCCGCGCCCGCGGGACCCACCGGCGGGCTGCCCCGCGTACGGCGCGACGAGGCCTACGAGGCCCTGCGCGCCCGCAGCGACGCACACCTGGCGGCGACCGGCGCCCGGCCGAGGATCTTCCTCGCCGCGCTCGGCCCCGCGGCCGCGCACACCGCCCGCGCCACCTTCGCCTCGAACCTGTTCCAGGCGGGCGGCGTCGAGCCGGTTCACGACCCGGTCTCCGTCGACCCGGAGACGGCCGCCGAGGCGTACGCCGCGAGCGGCGCGGACGGCATGGCCGTGCTGTGCTCCAGCGACGCGCTGTACGAGGAGCAGGCCGAGGCGGTGGCCGCCGCCCTGCGCGCGGCGGGCGCCACGACCGTGTACCTCGCGGGCAAGCCGGGTACCGCCGAGGCGGCCGTGGACGCGTACGTCTTCGCCGGCTGCGACGCGGTCGCCGTGCTGTCCTCCGTACTCGACCGGATGGGAGTCGACTCTTGAGCATCCCCGATTTCTCCGAGCTCGCGCTCGGCTCGGGATTCGCCGCCGCCTCCGAGGACCAATGGCGTGCCGCGGTCAAGGAGTCCACCGGCCACGCCCCCGGCGACCTGCTGTGGGAGACCCCCGAGGGCATCGGCGTCAAGCCGCTGTACACCGGGCGGGACCTGGAGGGCCTGGACTTCCTGCACACGTACCCGGGCGTGGCCCCGTACCTGCGCGGCCCGTACCCGACGATGTACGTCAACCAGCCCTGGACGATCCGGCAGTACGCCGGCTTCTCCACGGCCGAGGAGTCGAACGCCTTCTACCGGCGCAACCTGGCCTCCGGCCAGAAGGGCCTGTCGGTGGCCTTCGACCTGCCCACGCACCGCGGCTACGACAGCGACCACCCCCGGGTGACCGGTGACGTCGGCATGGCGGGCGTGGCGATCGACTCGATCTACGACATGCGGCAGCTGTTCGACGGGATCCCCCTCGACAAGATGTCGGTGTCGATGACGATGAACGGCGCGGTGCTGCCGGTCCTCGCCCTCTACATCGTGGCGGCGGAGGAGCAGGGCGTCTCGCCGGACAAGCTCGCGGGGACCATCCAGAACGACATCCTCAAAGAGTTCATGGTCCGCAACACCTACATCTACCCGCCCAAGCCCTCGATGCGGATCATCTCCGACATCTTCTCGTTCACCTCGCAGAAGATGCCCCGGTACAACTCGATCTCCATCTCCGGCTACCACATCCAGGAGGCCGGGGCCACGGCCGACCTGGAGCTCGCGTACACCCTCGCCGACGGCGTGGAGTACCTGCGGGCCGGTCAGGGCGCCGGGATGGACGTGGACGCGTTCGCGCCCCGCCTGTCGTTCTTCTGGGCGATCGGCATGAACTTCTTCATGGAGGTCGCCAAGCTGCGCGCCGCCCGCCTGTTGTGGGCGCGGCTGGTGAAGCAGTTCGACCCGAAGAACGCCAAGTCGCTCTCGCTGCGCACCCATTCGCAGACCTCGGGCTGGTCGTTGACGGCGCAGGACGTCTTCAACAACGTCACGCGCACGTGCATCGAGGCGATGGCCGCGACCCAGGGCCACACGCAGTCCCTGCACACCAACGCCCTCGACGAGGCCCTCGCCCTCCCGACGGACTTCTCGGCGCGCATCGCCCGCAACACCCAGCTCCTGCTCCAGCAGGAGTCGGGCACCTGCCGGTCCATCGACCCGTGGGGCGGCAGCGCCTACGTCGAGAAGCTCACGTACGACCTCGCGCGCCGCGCCTGGCAGCACATCGAGGAGGTCGAGGCGGCCGGCGGCATGGCGCAGGCCATCGACGCGGGCATCCCGAAGCTCCGCGTCGAGGAGGCGGCGGCCCGTACGCAGGCCCGTATCGACTCGGGCCGGCAGCCCGTCATCGGCGTCAACAAGTACCGCGTCGCCAACGACGAGCAGATCGACGTCCTCAAGGTCGACAACTCCTCGGTGCGCAGCCAGCAGATCGCCAAGCTGCGGCGGCTGCGCGAGGAGCGCGACGAGCGTGCCACGCAGGACGCCCTGCAGGCCCTCACGAACGCCGCCGAGCGCGGCGCCGGCCAGGGCCTCGAAGGCAACCTGCTCGCCCTCGCCGTGAACGCGGCCCGCGCCAAGGCGACGGTGGGTGAGATCTCGGACGCACTGGAGAAGGTGTACGGGCGGCACGCGAGCCAGATCCGTACGATCTCGGGTGTGTACCGAACCGAAGCAGGCGAGTCCCCGTCCGTGGAGCGCACCCGTACCCTCGTCGACCGGTTCGAGGAGGCGGAGGGCCGTCGTCCGCGCATCCTGGTCGCCAAGATGGGCCAGGACGGGCACGACCGCGGCCAGAAGGTGATCGCGACCGCCTTCGCCGACCTGGGCTTCGACGTGGACGTCGGCCCGCTGTTCCAGACCCCGGCGGAGGTGGCCCGTCAGGCCGTGGAGGCCGACGTGCACGTCGTGGGCGTCTCCTCCCTGGCGGCCGGCCACCTGACCCTCGTACCGGCGCTGCGCGAGCAGTTGGCGGAAGAGGGCCGTGAGGACATCATGATCGTCGTCGGTGGAGTCATCCCGCCGGCCGATGTCCCCACCCTCCTGGAGATGGGCGCGACGGCCGTCTTCCCGCCCGGAACGGTCATCCCGGACGCGGCCCACGACCTGGTGACGCGGCTCGCCGCGGATCTGGGCCACGAGCTGTAGGCGGGGGCCGGTGCCGAAGATCGACATCGAGGCCTACGCGAAAGGGGTGCTCGACGGGAAGCGCGCGTTCATCGCGCGCGCCATCACCCTCGTCGAGTCCACCCTGCCCGCTCACCGGGTGCTGGCGCAGCGCCTGTTGACGGAGCTCCTGCCGTACGCCGGCAACGCGCGCCGGATCGGCATCAGCGGGGTGCCGGGCGTGGGCAAGTCCACGTTCATCGACGCGTTCGGCACGATGCTGACGGGGCTGGGCCACCGGGTGGCGGTCCTGGCCGTCGACCCCTCCTCCACGCGCACCGGCGGCTCCATCCTCGGCGACAAGACGAGGATGGAACGCCTCTCCGTCGACCCGGCGGCCTTCGTCCGCCCGTCCCCCTCCGCCGGAACCCTCGGCGGAGTCGCGAAGGCCACCCGCGAATCCATGATCGTGATGGAGGCGGCGGGCTACGACGTGGTCCTCGTCGAGACGGTCGGCGTCGGCCAGTCGGAAACCACGGTCGCGGGCATGGTCGACTCCTTCCTCCTGCTCTCCCTGGCCCGTACGGGAGACCAGCTCCAGGGCATCAAGAAGGGCGTCCTGGAACTGGCCGACGTCCTGGCCGTGAACAAGGCGGACGGCCCGCACGAGCGCGACGCGAAGGCCGCCGCCCGCGAACTGGCGGGCGCCCTGCGCCTGATGCACCCCGCCGACGCGGCCTGGACCCCGCCGGTCCTGACGTGCAGCGCCCGCGAATCGGCCGGCCTGGACGAGGTCTGGAGCCGGCTGGAGCAACACCGCACCTTGCTGGACGCGGGGGGCCGCCTGGCGGCGAAGCGGGCCGCGCAGCAGGTGGAGTGGACCTGGTCGATGGTCCGCGAGGAACTCCTGGAACGCCTCCGCGCCGACCCAGCCGTCCGGGACCTGGCCCCGGGCCTCGAAGCGGCCGTCCGCGCGGGCACGGTAACCCCCACCTCAGCAGCGGACCGCCTCCTGACAGCCTTCGGCCACGCCTGACACTCACCCCGCCCCCCCCTGCGCCTCAAACGCCGGCGGGGCTGGGGCATCCACCGTCTGCGCCGCCGCCGTGGCTCCACCCCACGCCCCGCGCCCGGCGCCTCGATCGCCGGCGAGGCTGGGATTTCCTGCGTCTGCGGCGCCTCCGCTGGGGCTCCGCCCCAGACCCCGCTCCTCAAACGCCGGAGGGGCTGGGGGTGTCGGCTCAAATCAAAGTTGCGCCGCGCGCACTTGCAGGCTGACGCCGGCCAAATCCAGCCCCGCCGGCGTTTGAGGCGCGGGGTCCGGGGCGGAGCCCCAGGAGCCGGCCCGCAGGGCTACGCCTCGACCAGCACCGGCTCACCCGCACCCAGCGCACGCCGCAGAACCCGGTCCTGCTCGGCCCACTCGCCGGAGGCAAGCAGCGCGGACAGCACCGCGATCCGCGCCTGCCCGGCCCGCAGGGTCCCCGTCGGGACGGCTCCGGCCGCGACGAGGTCCACCGCGCCCCCCTGCGTGTAGATCTCGGTGACCGGCCCGGCCATCACCCGCGTGGTCAGCGCGACGAGCACCCCGCCCGCGACGGCGTCCCGCACCGCGTCCACGATCTCCGGCGTCGCGTTGCCCGCCCCGGTCCCCACCAGGACGACACCCCGCGCCCCCGCCGCGATGGCGGCGTTCAGCAGCACGGCGTCCCCGTCGGCGTGGTGCACCACCACGTCCACGCGCGGCGGCAGTTCCGGCATCGCCGGCAACGGCAGGGCCTCCGGCCGCTGCGGCGTGCGCAGGATGGTGACCTTGCCGAAGCCGATCTTCCCGAGCAGTTCCTTCGACGGGTCGGCGAACGCGTCCAGCGCCACCGCCTGGGTCTTCACCGTGCCCCGCGCGGCATGCACCCGCCCCGCGAAGGCGATCAGCACGCCGAGCCCGCGCGTATTGGCGGCGGTGAGCAGGGCGTCGTAGAGGTTCTCCGGGCCGTCTCCGTCCGCGGTGCCCATGGGCCGCTGCGAGCCGGTGAACACGACGGAGCGCGCGTCGTGGTGGTGGAGGTCGACGAGGAGCGCCGACTCCTCCAGGGTGTCGGTCCCGTGCGTGACGACGATGCCGTCCACGCCGGGGTCCGCGAGCACCTCGTGCACGGTGTGCAGCAGGGTCAGCTGGTGGGCGGTGGTGAGCCGGGGGCTGTTCACGCTGAACAGGTCCACCACCTCGACGGTGATGCCCTCGGGCAGCGGCGCGGTGGCGATGACCTCGTTCCCGTCCGCGTCCGCCGCGAATCCGGAACCCTGCCAGCGGCTGGCTATCGTTCCGCCGGTGCTGATGACGACGATCCGTCCCATGGCCGTTGGCCGCCCTTCCCTCGAACCTCGAAAACGTCCGCACATTTGTACCCAAAGCAGCAATGATAGAGCGATCTACGCGCAATGTGATTGCGTCTTCAGCCAGTCCTGAAACATTGGGTGGTGGATAATTGCGCCATGGACGCCATCGATCGAGATATCTTGCGCGAGCTCCAGGCCGACGGTCGGCTCAGCAACCAGGAGCTCGCCCAGCGCGTGGGCCTCACCCCCTCCCCCTGCATGCGCCGCGTGCGCCAGCTCGAACAGGACGGGGTGATCCAGGGCTACCGCGCCGTGATCTCCCCCGAGGCGGTGGGCCGCGGCTTCGAGGTGCTCGTCTCCGTCGAGGTGCGCCGCGACCGCGAGGCCGTCGAGGCCTTCGAGGCGGCCCTCCAGGACATCCCCGACGTGATCGAGGCCTACCGCCTCTTCGGCAGCCCCGGCTGCCTCCTGCGCATCGCCGTCGCGGACCTGCGGGCGTACGAACGCCTCTGGATCGAGAAGTTGACGGCCCTCTCCGGTGTCACCGAGGTCAATTCGCAGATCATCATGAAGCGCATCAAGGAACAGACCGGCCTGCCCGTCGAACGCTGACGCGGCCCCGCCCGAACACGACAGGAAGCAGCACCCCATGGAACCCCTCGGCGTCGGAGATCCCATCCGGCTCGGCCCGTACCGCATCCTCGGCGTGCTCGGCGCGGGCGGCATGGGCAAGGTCTACTTCGGCCGGGACGGCGCCGGCCGGACCGCCGCGGTGAAGGTGCTGCTGCCGGAACTCGCGCACGACCGGCACCTGGCCCAGCGCTTCCTGCGCGAGGCGCACACCGCGCAGGCGGTGACCAGCGGCGGCGTCGCCCGCGTCCTGGACGCGCAGATCGACGACGACGACAGCCGGCCCTGGATCGCGACCGAGTTCCTGTCCGGGCCCACCCTCGACGACGCCGTCCGCGCGTACGGGCCCATCGGCGTCGACGGCGTCCGCGCGCTCGGCGCCTCCCTCGCCGCCACCCTGCGCGACATCCACGCGGCGGGGCTGGTGCACCGCGACCTGAAGCCGCCGAACATCGTGCTCACCGCCACGGGCCCGCGCGTCATCGACTTCGGCATCGCCCGCCCCGAACACGGGATGACGCTCACCACCACGGGCCAGGTGCCGGTCACCCCCGGGTACGGGGCTCCCGAGCAGGTGCTCGGCCGGCGGGTCGGGCCCGCCGCGGACGTCTTCTCGCTCGGCGCCGTACTGGCCTACGCGGCCACCGGCCTGCGCACCTTCGACGGCACGCACGTCGCGGCGGTCCAGTACGAGGTGGTGCACGGGGAGCCCCGACTCGACGACGTGCCCGCCGAGTTGCGCCACCTCATAGCCCCCTGCCTCGCCAAGGACCCGACCCACCGCCCGACCCCCGAGCGGATCGCGGGCGTCCTCGCCCCACCGCACGGGGCCGACCGGATCTGGCGTACGGGCCCGCTCGCCAAGGACATCGCCCGCCGCGGCGCCGAGGCCGAGCGCCAGGCCACGCTCGTCGGCGCCGAGCCCGAATCGGGACCGTCCCGCAGGCGGCTGCTGCGGGCCTCGCTCGCCGCGGGCGCTGTGGTGGCGGCCACCGGTGGCGCCGGGGCCTGGTGGCTGCTGCGCGAGGAGGCCCGTACGCCCGTCGAGTCGGGGCTGGCCGGCGGCGCGGAGCCGCTCGCCCGTTCCGCCGTACAGCCCGGCAAGGCTCCCAAACCCCTGTGGGGGCCGCTGCCGGTGGCGGCGAAGCCGGTGGACGGGGTGGTCCCCACCCCCCTGTCCCTGCGCGACGTGGTCATGTTCGCCGCCAAGGACGGGGGCCTGGCGGCCCACTTCACCCGCAACGGCAAGGAGAAGTGGCGACTGCCCGACATCGCCCCGACCGCCGGCCTGCATCCCCTGACCGAACAACTGGTCGCGGCCGCCGACACCTCCGGTGCGCTCCGGGTCCTCGACGCCTCCACCGGCAAGCTCAAGTGGTCACTGCCGGACGCCGACGTCGGCCGTTTCCTGACCAAGGACATGGACGGCGAGCTCGACGAGAACCTCTACGTCGTGACCCGGGACGGCGAACTGCGCGCGGTGAACCTGAAGATGCAGTCGATCCGCTGGACGGTGCCGCTGCCGCCGTCCGCCGTACGGGGCGCCGGTCCCCGGGCCGCCGTAGGAGGAATGGTGCTCGTCCTCTTCGGCGACGACGGCGTGGTGCGGGCGTTCTCGACGACCAGCGGGCTCGACATGTGGACCATCCAGGGGCAGGGGAAGTCCGGCGCCGCCATCCAACCGACCGTCGTACAGCGCAAGGATTCCGGCCGCACCAGCCACACCGCCTTCCTGGGCGGCCGCACGCTGACGGCCCTCACCTTCCCCGGCGGCAAGGAGGCGTGGAAGGCCGACCCTCCGCAGAACGGCGCGAGCTGGGGCGCCCCGAAGCTGCACGGCGACATGGTGATCGCCGCGAGCGGGACGACCCTGTCCGCCTTCACCCTCGACGGCAGGCAACTCCCGCTGAACGGCCGCGCCGTACGGGGCCCCCTCCCGCCCACTCCCCTCGTCGTACAGGGCGGCGCGCTCTGGGCGGTGGAGGCGGACGGACAAGGAGTCTCGGCCTACTCCACCGCGGACGGCGAACGGCTGTGGACCTGGTCGGCGAAGTCCCGCGGACCATGGGGCATGTCCGGCGTCGGCAACCGCGTCTTCCTGGTCAACGACGGGAAGCTCACGGCGATGCCGACCATCGCCTGACCCCGTTCCGGGTCTCCGCACGATCACCGCTTAGGCTCGGGGCCGGACGAGACCGAGTACCCGGGAGGGCGCGCGCATGGAACGCCTACGCCACGACGACCCGACGCGGATCGGGCCGTACGTGACCCTCGCACGGCTCGACGCGGACTCCGACCTCGGGCGCTCCGTCCCCGAACGCCGCTACCTCGCCCGCACCATCGACGGGGAGCGCACCGCCCTGGTCTGCGTGCCCCGGATCGGCGCCGATCCGTCCCGGTGGGCGATCGAGGCCGAGGGCGCCCGGCGGCTGTCCGTACCCGGGTTCCTGACGATCGCGGAGGTCGGCGGCTCGGCCGGCTCCCCCTGGTACACGGCCCCGTACACACCCGCGCTGCCGCTCCCCTCCGTACTCGCGGCGTACGGCGGCCCGCTGCCCGAGGAGACCGTACGCCGCCTGGGCACGGCGCTCGCGCAGACACTGGCCGCGGCCCACGCCCACGGGGTGACGCACGCCGGCCTGTCCCCGGCCGCGGTGCTGGTCACGCCGGCCGGGCCACTGCTGACGTGCCTCGGTGCCACGAGGGCGGAGCACACCGGGCACGACCCGGGCTGCCTGCCCCCGGAACAGTCGGCGGGCGCGCCCCCCGGCCCGGCCGGGGACATCTACGCCCTCGGCGCCGTCCTCGCCTACGCGGCGACCGGCCACACCGTGCCGGAACAGAGCGAACTACCGCCGGGGCTGCGCCGACTGACGGCCGCGTGCCTGGCCCGCGACCCCGCGGACCGGCCGGGGTCGGCGCGGGACCTGCTGCGCGAGCTCGCGACCCCGGCGGAGCACCCGGGACCGGCACTCGATCCACGCCTGCCGGCCACGATGGTCCTCGCCCCGGCCGCGACGGTCCTCGACCACGCCGGCTCCCTGCCCCTGCCCGGCCGGGTGGTGGCGGCCCTCGCCGCGCAGTCGGGCGCGCTCCTTGCGGCAGAACTCCCGGCTCCACAGCAGCCGTTCGCGGTGTCGACCCAGAAGGCGCACTGACCCCGATGCACCCCACCACCCCCTTCACGGCCCTCACCCACGACGATCCGACGCACCTCGGGGGCTACCGACTGCTCGCCCGGCTCGGCAGCGGCGGCATGGGCACGGTCTACCTGGCCCGCTCGGCGGGCGGGCGTACGGTCGCGCTCAAGACCGTGCACGCCCGCATCGCGACCTCCGCCGACACCACCTTCCGCACCCGCTTCCGACTCGAATCGGACGCGGCGCGCATCATCGGCGACCGCTACGGGGCCCGCGTGTTCGGCGCCGATCCGCTGGGCACCACTCCCTGGCTGGCCACCGAGTACGTCCTCGGCCCCCAGCTGGACGAGGCGGTCCGCCTCAGCGGCCCCCTCCCCGAGGCGTGCGTCCGCGCCCTGGGCGCGGACCTCGCCCGGGCCCTCACCCAGCTCCACCGGTCCGACATCGTCCACCGCGACCTCAAGCCGTCCAACATCATGCTCACGGCGGCCGGCCCCAAGCTCATCGACTTCGGCATCGCGCGCGCCCTCGGCGACGAGCGGCTCACCAGCACCGGCACCGCGGCGGGCACGCCCGCCTACATGTCCCCCGAGCAGGCCTCCGGCGTAGAGCACACCCCACCGAGCGATGTGTTCGCACTCGCTTCGGTACTGGTCTTCGCGTCCTCCGGACACGGCCCGTTCGGCAGCGGCCAACCGGCCGACCTCCTCTACCGCGTCCGCTACGCGGACCCCGACCTCACCAACGTCCCGCCGCCCCTGCTCCCCCTCCTCACCCGCTGCCTGTCCAAGGACCCGTCCCCACGCCCCTCGACGGCCGCAGTGGCGGACCTCCTGGCGTCCACCCCGGGTGTCTTCGCGGACCTCCTCCCGCTCCCCCTACTGGCGGACATCTCCCGCCGCACCACGGCGGTCTGGCAGGACCCCCCACCCCGCCTGCCGGCCCCCGCGACGGAGCCGTCGAAGCCGGCGCCGCGCAGCCTGTCACGCCGCAAACTCCTCGCGATCACCGGAACCGCGGCACTCGCCACGGGCGGCGGCCTGTGGACCTGGCTGACCACCCGGGACGGCGGCACCCCCGACCACAAGCCCTCCCTCGGCCAACCGCCCGCCCAGCTGTGGAAGAAGCCGCTGGAGGACCCCGGACCGGACGCCGCACCCCTGCGTGTCGGCAACGAACTCGTTCTGCTCTCGAGACTGACGGTATCCGGCCTCGACCCGGCGACGGGCAAGGACCTGTGGGACGGAGGCTATGGCAAGGCCCCGTCGTCCGTGGCCACCGACGGCAAGACCCTCTACGCACTGCGCAGACCAGCCTCCGACGACAAGGTCAAGCCCCTCGCGATCGAGACCGTCCCCCAGCCGTCCGGCAAGAAGAGTCCGCCCGCCTTGACCCTCGTCGCGTTCGACGGCACCCCCGACGCCACCCAACTCCTGTGCGTGGAGGGGAACACGGCGTACCTGTTCGCCAAGTCGGCCGCCGACGCCCAGTGGTTCCTCGTCGCCGCGAACCTCAAAACCGGCCGCGAGTTGTGGCGTCAGCAGGCGATGGCCCCGTTCGAGCGGTCACCGGGGCCCGTCATCACCCGCGGCAAGCTCGTGAAGACCGGCCTGCTCCTGTGCCGCCGCTCGGCGCTCAACGACTCCGTCTCGTTCGCCGTCCACGACACGGCCACCGGCAAGGAACTTTGGCAGACACAGGGCCTCCCGGTCATCAAGGAAGCCCTGCCCTACCAGCTGGCCACGGACGAGAACCACGTCTACTTCGGCTCCGAGAGCCTGCAGGCCCTCCGCCTCACCGACGGCACAACGGCCTGGTCGTTCGGCGAGGGCCGCGACATGGGCAAGAAGCCGAACGGCTACCGCCGCTACGGCATCCCCGCCGTAGCGGACGGCGTGGTCTACACCGTGGAAGGCGGCCGCAGCCTGGTCGCCGTCGACGCCCGCACGGGCACGGCCCTCTGGTCGGAACCCCCCGTACCAGACGCCCTCCCCAACGGCGACGTGGCCCCCGCGGTATGCGGCAACCTCGTCCTCTACATGGACAAGACCGGCCTGCGGGCCGTCGACACCCGCACCCACCAACCCCTGTGGCGCTACCCGTCGACGGCCCACACCTTGGTAGCCGACCCGGCCGCCAAACGCCTCTACGCCCGCGAGGACCGCCTGACCTTCGCCCTCCGACTGCCCTGACACCTGTGCGGCCGCACGAGCCGCTCCTCCAGGGCTCCACCAAGGGCAACCTGCTCCAGAATCGCCACCCACTCCAGGATGAAAATGAAGCACGCTGGTAAAGCAGCAGAACGTGGGCCGGCCTCGTGACCGCCCCGCGGCAGGATCCCCTGCGCGACCCGCGCTTCTTCGCCGACCCCTACCCCACCTACGACCGGCTGCGCGAAGGCTGCCCGGTCAGGCGCATCCCCACCGGCTCCGGCGGACACCACGCGTACCTGATCACCGGCCACCCCGAGGCCCGCGAGGCGTTCACCGACCCCCGCCTGTCCAAGGACACGGCGCGCTTCTTCGCCGGCCGGCCCTCGAACCGCGACCTGCACCCGGCGATCTCCCACAACATGCTGTCGAGCGACCCGCCGGAGCACACCCATCAACGGCGGGTGGCAACCAGGCTGTTCACGACCGGCCGCGTCAGCGAACTGCGCCCGTGCGTCACCCGGATCGTCGACGACCTCGTCTCCACGTGGCGACCGGGCACCGACATCGACCTGGTGGCGCACCTGGCGGTCCCCCTCCCCGTCACCGTCGTCTGCGAACTGCTGGGCGTCCCCGAAGCCGACCGCGCCACCCTCGCCGCCCGGTCCCACGACCTCTTCGACGCGACCGACACCGCCCACATCGACGCCGCGTCACACCACATCGGCGACTACCTGACCCACCTGATCGACACGGCCCGCGCCACCCCCGGCGACGGCCCGCTCCATTCGTTCCTCCGTGACTGTGCCGAAGGGGACCTCGACCGGGACGAGACGGTCTCCCTGGCCGCCCTCCTCCTGGTCGCCGGGCACGAGACCACCACCCACTTCATCGGCAACGCCGTCCTGGCCCTGCTGCGACACCCGGGGCGTTCGACCGCCTGCGCCGGGACCCGGACCTGATCCCCGGCGCCCTCGACGAACTGCTCCGCTTCGACTCCCCGGTGAGCGTGGCCACCTTCCGTCACAGCACGGAGGACCTGAGCATCGGCGGCATCGACATCCCGGCGGCTTCCCGGTCCTCATCGCCCCCGGAGCCGCGAACCGCGACCCCTCGACGTTCCCCGACCCGATCCACCTGGACCTCGACCGCGACGCCGGCGCCCACCTCTCCTTCGGCCACGGCATCCACCGCTGCCCGGGCGCTCCCCTGGCCCGCGCCGAGGCGGAAACCGCCCTCCCTGCTGACCCGCTTCCCGAACACCCGCCTGGCCGTCCCCGCGGACTCCCTGACCTGGCGCCGAACCCGCCTCACCCGCGGCCTGAAGACCCTCCCCCTGACCCTCGCCTGACCCACCCCCTACACAACCTGCCCACCGGCCCGCAGCAACGGCGGGCTCAGAATCCATGCGCCCCCTCGGCGGTAGAGCGCCGCCGGGCGCCCCGTCGCCGGCATCCGCTGCCCACCAGTGGGTTCCACGAATCCGGCGGTCCCCAGTACCTTGCGCCGGAAGTTACTGGGGTCCAGCGGCTGCCCCCACACCACTTCGTAGACCGTGCGCAACTCGCTGAGGGTGAACTCCGAGGCGCAGAAAGCCGTGGCGACCGGCGTGTACTCGAGTTTGCGGCGCACCTCCTCCAAGGCTTCGGCGAGGATCTCGGAATGATCGAACGCCAACCTCGGCCCGTCCCGGTCGAGTTCTTCCACTGATGCCCAATACGCGCGCTCCGCGTCAGTGCCCCCCACGGGCACGGGCAGGTCGGGCCCCAGGGCCAGATATGCGACGGTGACCACGCGCCCGCGCGGATCGCGTCCGGGATCACCGTAAGCACCCAGCTGTTCCAGGTGCAGCAGACTCCCGTCGATCCCGGCTTCCTCCCAGAGCTCGCGCAGCGCCCCTTCCCGCAGGGTCTCGCCCTTCTGGACGTACCCGCCGGGAAGCGCGGGCCTGCCGAGGAAGGGCTCGAGCCCCCGGTCGATCAGGAGCACCATCAACCGGGCGCCCCGCAACGTGAAGATCGCCAGGTCGACCGTCACCCACGAAGCCTCCACCTCATCGGACTCCTTCAGCCAGTCATCCACGCAATCCCCTAAAGGTCACATTGACTTGAACCCCCTCGCGACTTATGGTCGCACAGACCTTAACCTCAGGAAGCGAGGGCAGGGCATGTCCGCTCCCCCCTTATCGTCCGCAAAGGATTTATGCGGCGAACTCACCGCCGCGACGAGGCACTTGTGCGCGGGCACCTACGCGGACGAACGGTTCCGCGACCTCGTGATCGACAAGGTCTGCACATCGCCGCACCGCAGGGTCGCGCCGTCCTACGGCTTCGACATCGTCCCCGTCATGCGCCACGCATGGCGGGCCGCCAATCTCACGGCCGTCCTTCATGTCACGCTGCTGGGGTCGATACTCGTCCCGGCCGTCACAGGCGCCCTCCCCACAAGTGCCCTCGTAGCATGCGGACTTGCCCTCCTGTGGCTGCTCCGCCTGGCCCTGCTCGTGCACCGGGGCGACCGCGAGCCCCGGACCGACCGGAAACCCGAACGCCGGGGCAGGGAACGACAGCACCGCCATCGGCGCCGCCTCCAGCGGATCCTCCCGCGAAGGAAAACGGAGAAGTCACAGGCACTGCGACGGGTCGGGGGCATCACTCTCGGCCTGACAGCGACCGGCCTCACGATCGCGCTCACCCATCCCCATCACGCCGCCACAGCCCTTCGCATCGGGGCGGGCATCGCCCTCGTGTGCCTTGCAGTCGGTGCCACGCGTCAACTGCAACTCAACCGAATCCTCCGGGCACCGACCCTGCGCCCCGCCCGGCTGTCCCGTCGGCAGCGGGTGGCCGATGTCCAGCAGAGGGACATACACACCGTGTACCGCCGACCCCGGCACAGCCAGGACAGGGAAGCGGGCGACGACGACGCGACCGTGTTCACCCTCTTCGGAAGGGAGTCACCGTTCATCGGCGCGGGAGAGATCGTCTACCAGTGGAACCCGCCCATGAGCGTCCAACTCCTGCGCCCTGGGGACGACGATGACGCCCCTCTGCACGAGCGCGAGCATCCCGTACCCCCGTTCCAGGCCCACGAGCTCGTCGAGCACCTGCGCGAAGCGGTCCACCTGCTGAACACCGACAGCCATGAGGTCCGCCTGCCCGCCCAGGTCAGGGATCGGGTCTACGTCTCCGAGACGGACGTGGCGGCCGACCGCTCCCTCCTCCCCCGGAAGCTCACCGACCCCGATCTGCGGGAAATCATCAACGCACCAGGATCGCGAGGACACCACTTCCTGGAGGTCACCACGCCTCTGGAGGGAGCGGAGTACGTCGCGACGGTACTGCTCCACGTCAGCGTGCGGGGACGGACCCTGATCATCTCGACGGCGGCGTGCGTGCTCGCACACACACCGAGATCCTTTCAGCGCACGGCCGAGTTCGGTCAGCACGGTCCGTTCGCAGTCATATGGGCCGCCTTCCGAGAACTCTCAGAACTCCCCCGGCAGGTCCAACGCTCATGGCGGGTCATCCGCTACCTCCACGCCCTGATCAAGGCCACCGTTCTCCCTCCTGATCTCACCACGGCGCCCATCCGGAACGTCCTCATCGGCAGTCGCGTGAGCATCCGGGAGCAGTCGGCCCAGGCGTGGTCCAAGGTGCAGCTGGAGAAGACCGACATCTTGGGCCGGATGAAGACGATCGAACAACGTCTGCTCCGCGCCGCAGGGGACTTCCTGCTGACCAAGGACGTGGACGCGTCAGAGTTCAACAATCGAGCGCTCAAGATCATCAACAGTGGGATCTTCAACTTCGGCGACAACAACACCATCAGCAACAACGCCGTGGGCGACGCGGCCCAAGTCGGCGCCCCCTCGGACCGCGCGGCGGGAACCGACAACCCCAGCGACGGAGGAGCTCAGTGAACACCAACCGAGGCATCAGCGCTCACGGGAACGGCAACACGATCAGCAACAACGCCGTGGGCAGCCACGCCCGCGTCATCACGACGCCCGCCGCAGAGCGAGCCGGCACACCGGCCGCCGGCCACGCGGCACCTGCGGCACAGGGCAGGTGGGACATCGGCATCGTCACCATCCTTAGCGAGGAACTACGCTCCCTGAAAGATGAGTTGAAGCTCGAACGGCACAAGGAACCGGGCGGCCTCTACTTCTACCGAGGAGAACACGCCACTTCGGACTCCACTATCCGCATCGTCGCCACCCAGACCCAGAGCCAGGGCCAACGGTCGACCATGGCCGCGCTGGAGAATCTGCGACGCAACTACGCCCCCCGAGTGTGGGCCCTCGTGGGCGTGGGAGGAGGAGTTCACAACGAGCACGCTCGCATCGGCAACGTCATCGTCTCGACCGAAGTGGTCTACTACGAGAACCGTAAAATCAATCCCCTCGGTGACGTCCGAAGGCGCGGCGAACACCGCCAGGCCCCAGCCCCGGTGGTTCACGCGGTGAACGCCTTCTTCGCCGAACACGGCACCCCTGCCCGTATCCACGGCCAGCCCTCCTCGCCGACCTCACAGGAATACGAGGTGTACCCGGGGCTGATCGGCTCCGGCGAAGCAGTCATCGCCGACCGCGACAGCGACATCCGCCACTACCTCGCGCACTACAACGAGAAGGTACTGGCAGTGGACATGGAAGCGGGCGGCCTGAGCCAGTACTGGCAGGAGAATTCCGTCCACGACGAGACGAACCCCGGCTGGATTGTCATTCGAGGGGTGTCCGACAACGCGGACGAAGAAAAGGGACACACACACCACGAACTCGCGGCCCGGAACGCCGCCCACGTTCTGCGGCTCATGCTGCCCTACCTCTGCTGACGCAGGCGAGGCTCCGCCGCATCCGACCCGATACCGGAGGACGGCTCCACATGACCGATTTTCTGTTCGCGATCCTCAGTTCCCTCGCAGCCAGCGCAGTCCTCCTCGTCCTCGGCCTGCTGCGGGGCGCCCGCCCACTGTGGTGGCTGGTCTCCGTCTGCTCCCGGTGCACGGGGACCGGCCTCGGACGGGTCTACCGGCACCAGTCCTCCGCCGAGCAGGACCTCGCTCGCGACCTGCGTCGAGCCCGCTGGGTCAAGGTCCTGGCAGGACGAGGGAACGTCCTCACCCGTGAGGTCTTCTCCCCTGTGTGGTCGGAAAGCCTGTGCCCGCAGTCCGTCCAGATCCTGCTGCCCGACCCGGATCCCCGAGAGGACTCGTGGCTCGATCGGCGCTCCCAGGAGGTATCCCGCTTCGACCCCGGATTCACACGGGACCTGCTCAGAAGCCAGGTCCGAACGAACATCGACTACCTGGCCGGCGTAACCCAGGCGAGGGACGGCGTCGAACTACGCACCTTCAACCTGCCGAACAACTGCCGTGTGATCGCGACGGACCGCGCCGCGTACCTCACGTTCTACGGCGCGTCGGCCCACGGCAGAAACTCCCCGTGCCTATACGCTCGCGCGCCGGGCGTCCTGTACACCGCCGCCCTGCGCCAGTTCGATGCGACCTGGGCCCACGCCACTCCATCCCTCCCGAGCCCACTCCCCTGACGGACCGGCAGGACACCGCCCGCCGCGAACCCGCGGTCCAGGGGTGCGCGGCGGGCGGTGCGGCTACATTCGTGCACGATAAATATATTTTGGCGGAGGGCGCCGCCCGACGGCTGCGGGCCGCGGCCGGTACCGGAACCCAAGGGGGAGAGGCAGTGACTGACGCCACCGAGCACGCCGTCCTGCTGTACGCGCAGGACATCCATGCTGGTGCGCGCCGTGGCGGTCGTCTGCGCGGCGGCCCTGCCCACCGGTGCACTGGCCGCCGCGCTCGCCCTGGCCCTGGAGGGCGAACGGCGGTACGAGGTCATCCCCGTGGCGCTCCTCGCCCATCTGGCGCTGGCCTGCCTCGCGGTGGGACTGGGCACCGTGGCCGAGGCCCGCCCCGCCCTGGCGGGCCGGGTCCGGCTGCTCGGCGGCGGTCTGGCACTGGCCGGAGCGACCGTGCTCGCCTGCGGCGCCTCGGTGCCCGGGGTGACCGGGGCATCGGCCTGGTCCGGCCCCTGGGGCTGGGCGGGCGCGGCCGTCGCCACGGCGGCCCGCCACGGCTCACCCCTGGCCTGGGCTGCGGCACTCGCCTGCCTCGCCTCGTGTGCGGCGGTCGCCCTGCGGCAGGCGTTCCGGGCCGTGGCCGGCATCCCGACGGACGCGCTCCTCGCCCGAGCCCGCACCGGGCGGGAAGCCGCCCAGGGCTCAACGCTACTGGACCTGCGCGCGCTGACCCTCGTCCTGCAGTCGACCGGCGGTCGGCGCCGGCGGACGGCCCGGACCCCGATGCCGAGCTCCCGGTGGGCGGTGCCGCTGTGGCGGGACGCCGTCGTCCTGCTGCGCCACCCGTGGCGGCCGGTCCTGGCCTGCGCCGCCCTGGTCGCCGGGTTCGCCCTGTTATGTGTGGTGGCCGACTGATTGACGGAGCCGGGCCACGATGCGGTCGGCCCCCTGAAGGCGGCGTTCGTGGGCCTGCTCCTCGTCGTACCGCCGTACCTCGCGGCGGTCGCAGTGGCCGAACCCGCCTACCAGGACACGGACCGGCCGCGCCGCGCCCTGCTGCTGCCGCTGTCGCCCGGCGCCCTGGCCCTCTCCCACCTGGCGCTACCGGTCGCGTTCCTGTGGGCGGCCGGCAGTGTCGGCTGGGCCGCGGCCCTGTTGTCCGGACCGCCCGCGGGACCACTCGGTGCGTACGCCACGGCGCTGCTGCTCGCGGGTCCCGCGCTGGTCGGCACCACCTTGGTGGGTGCCTACCGCGGAGCGCCCCGCTACGACCTGCTGGCCCTGTCCCTCGACTGGTTCGCGGCCGTTCCGTTCGTCCTGTGGCGGCTGGCTCCCGTGCTGGCCGCGGGGTTCGTGACGGCGCCCTACCTGTGGCACGTGGCGTACCACCCGGCCGCAGGCCCGGACGGGGACACCCTGTGGCTGGCCGCCCGCTCCGCCGCCGTCCTGGCCTGGTCCGTCCACCGCACGGGCCGCCAGGCCAAAAGACCTGTCCAGCTGACCCCTGAGCGCCACTCCGGGCTGCGGCGCGACACATGACGCACCCCACCGCCCTGACAGACCCGGGCCACACTCTACGCTCGACTCTCGACGGCACATATGCCTGGACCCACGGCTACCTCACCGGCATCCCGCCCGCCACCGGTTCCCCACCGGAGCCACGCGCCCGGGAGGGTGCCTAGCCGGCGAAGCCGGGTACGCGGCTCTACGGCCGGGACCCCGCATCGGCAGCGCGGCCGGCCTTCATCCACGCGGAGAGCAAGTACCCACTCGCCACTGCGGTCAGGACCAGCACCAGCGGCGCCCCGACCGCACAACGACACTCCATGTGGTACTACCTGGCCGATTCGCATCGGTCCTGATCGTGTCCGGCCCGCGGGCGGCGTCACCAGAAGCGCTGAAGGACACCCGTGCGCTGAAGTTCCGACACGTGTTCCGCGGCCCGAGCTGGCGCGAAACCCCCTCTGATGAGTGTGCCGGCCTCGATGTTGCGGTCCACTCCGGATTGCGTGAAGTTGGCGCTGGTGGTCAGGAGCGTCTGTCGGTCGGCCACGGCCAGCTTCGCGTGCGTCTTGGCCCCGGGCTCCGCTCTCTTGTCCAGGGGCCAGTGCCACAGGCGCGCTCCTGGAACATCGGTGAACGCGCTCGCCGGCTCGTCGCCGGAAAGGGCGCTGCCCGCGCCTTGCAGCGTCTCGACGACGATGTCCAGGCCGACGCCTCGGGCCGCGGCCTCCTGCAACGCCTGTGTCAGAGGCGGGTATCGCCGTGCCGAATAGGTCATCAGGATCAGCTCGGTCCGTGCCTCGGCGATCAGCCCCAGGAGCGCCCGGTCCGTGGAACGTACGGGCACCCGGTGGGAGGAAGGGCCGCTCCACACCAGGGAGACCTCTTGTTCCCGGTCGCGCTGCGCGTAGCCGGCGGCCAGCCCGTGCAGGCAGGCCGCGGCTTCCTCCCGGGACAGGCCGTCCGCGTCCATCGCATCGAGCAGGGCAGCCGCGGCCTCCGTGTAGGCGGAGGCCGACCGGATCGTGAGCAGCGTGGCGCGGGGCTGTCCGGCTGCTATGCCGTCGGCCAGTGCGCCCAGCGCGACGACCCCTGCGGCCGCCTCCGCCTCCGCGGCCGCCTTGAGCAGCCGTGCCCATCTCATTTGAGGCCCTGGAGGAGCACGAGGTCCGGGTCGTCGATGGGGACTATGAAGCGTCGGTCCAGGAAGCGGTTGCCGCGCTCGCAGGTCGTCTCCGACACGAACAGGCATACGTGGCATGCGGCGCCGTGCAGGAAGTCCTCGTGCGGAGGCCGGGGCAGCCGGTCCGCGCACAGCGGATCGGAGGAGCACCGCTCGGCGTCGTGGAGGGCGCGCCTGACCACCCTGCTGAACTTCTCCGGTTCGGCCAGGGCCACCAGACCGCCCAAGGTCCCTTCGGCGTCGGGAACCGCGGTGTAGATCAGGATGCCGGTACGCCGGTCGTCCTCGCGGCCCGCGTAGATCCGCTCGGAGAGGCTCGCCGAGGAGTAGCCGCATTCCAGCGAGATGGCCCGGATCAGCAGGTGCGACAGCGTGTGGAGGGCGATGTACCGGGCTCCGGGCCAGCCTCGCAGCGGGTCGTCGGTGTCCTCGACACGGCCCGAATAGCGGTTGCGGCGGAATTCCACGTAGGCGTCCCGGTGCGCCGCGAGCGCCGCGGTGCCGACCACCCGCTGCTCCCAGTCGGCCATCAGCTCGTCCGAGACCCTCAGGAAGATGCCCTCGCCGCGGACCTCGCTGGCCGGCACCCAGGCGGGGACGCGGCCGCGGGAGAGGGGTGCGCGGGCCACCAGGGTGGGGTCTTCGGGGTCCGGGGCGTCGAGCCGGGTGAACCCGATCAACGCCCTGACCTCCCGCAGCCGTTCCGCCTGGACGACATGGGAGAAGACCCCGTCGAGGGCCGGCGGTACCGGTACGTCGCGCAGCGCGAAGTCCTCGGTTGGTTCCGGAAGCTGCGGACTGGTGAAGATCTCCCATTCGGGCGTGAGCAGGTCCGGGTACGAGACGGCCTCCGAGGACTGGGGTTCCGCGGCTGCGGCCCGGTGCGCCTCGATGGCTTCAAACACCTCGGACTGGCCCCACTGGTGCAGCGGCTTGAACTGCGGGAGCTCCCAGACCATGTCGAGGGACTCCTGCGACTTCGCCTTCTGCAGGTGCTCCCACAGCTGTTCCACCTTGCCCTGCAGGGCACTGCCGCTGGTCGGCGGCACCGCCAGGACGCTGAGCGTCTGCGCGAACCACTGGTTCGAGGCGCCGATGACGAGCGGCTTGGGACGCTGCTTGCAGCCTGCCGGGTCGAAGGTCGCCAGGTGGGGGTGGCGGCCCCGGCAGTGCGGCAGGGTGATCTCGCCGCGCTGCCCCATGGCGTCGCGGATGTTGCGCTCGCTGCCACAGTTCACGCAGCGCACCTTCACGTTGGCCGCCTGGTTGCCACCGTGGTCGAGCATCTCCAGCCGCGGGTGACTGGCCTCCGCGCACTCCCCGCCCCGGTGGACGAACGACGCGTACGGGAAGTCGTCCAGGTGTCCGGCCTGACAGACCAGGACGAAGCGCGCAGCGACCGCGAGCGGGCGCTTGCCCTTGCGCTTGGCGGTGCAGTTGTCATGGAAGAAGCGCGCCTGGTCGGGACGCCGGGGCTTGGCGTTCTCGAACTTGAAGATCTTCGAGTCGAGGCCGCCGAGGGCGTTGCAGGCGGTGCAGCGCAGCCACTGGGGGAAGGGCAGGACCGGGACGCCGACGCGGGACGCGGGGCCGGTGGGGTCGTTGTCCGTGCCGTCCATCCAGGGTGCCGGCCGCAGCTGGGTGACCTGGGCGCCGTACGGGTCGCCTATCAGGCCGTTGACGGCCCGCAGCAGCCGCGGCTCCTTCAGGTCCGCCCACTCGAAGGCGTCGTACTGCCAGTCGTCGATCCCCCGCACCAGGACGGCGAAATTGGGCAGGTCGACCAGAGCGCCCACACCGCCCGTGTACATCAGGTGGCTGGGGCGTACGGATCCGACCCGGCGCCGGTGCTGTGTCTTGTCCGTCATGCCTGTGCCTTCTTCCCCTGACGGCCCGCCTTGTCGGCCTTGCCGTCCAGTACGGCGCCCGTTTCGTCTCCCTCGGGCGAGTCCTCACCGTCGGAGCCTGCCTGGCCCGCCCCGGGCGCGTAGCTCCACGCGGGCGCACCGCCGACCACGTCGTAGAGGCCGGCCCCCGGCACCAGCAGGTTGATCTCGTTCTCGGTCTCACGCATCGACTGGGCGACCGTGAGCTCGTCCCAAGTGGCGCCGGTGGCCCGGTTGAGCAGTCCGCTCAGCCGCTGGCCCTGCCATGCCGCCTCCTCGTATCCGAGGCGGGCGGAGCCCTGCTTCTTGCGCGCCCAGGCGTCCTTGAGGACCTCGATGCGCTCCCCGAGGTACTTGCGGGCGCGCGGCCCGCCGACGGTCTCGGCGCGGGCCAGGAACCGCTCGGTGACCTGCTGCGCGACCGGGCCGTCGAGGTCGATGTCGTACGCGTCGTGGTTGCGGGAGTGGGGCGTGGTCGCGTTGCGCACGGCGGCGATCCACGCCGCCGCCGTCGTCCGGTCCAGGGACCGGCGGGCGAACGGGGTGACGGAGAGGGCTTCGACCTGCCGGTAGAAGGTGGCGTGGTAGTGGCCGAAGGTCTCGAAGTGCGCCAGGTCCCGTGGCCGCGTCCAGTTGTGGAGCGCCACGACCAGTCCCGGGCGCTGGGCGTCGCGGCCCACGCGCGAGGACGCCTGGATGTACTCGGCGGTGTTCTTGGGCTGGCCGACGACCATCATGAGGCCGAAACGGGAGACGTCGACCCCCACCTGGAGCATGGACGTCGCGATCACGGCGTCGACCGCTCCCGTGCCCTCGTTGCGCAGTCCGAGCTTCGAGACGTCGATGCGCTGCTTGTGCTGTGCTGCGGCCCGCAGTTCGTCGGCGACCGCCTGTCGCCGCACGGTGGTGTCCATGGACTCGTCGAAGGACACTTCCAGGCGGGACAGCACCTCCGTGATGTCCGCGGAGGAGATGCGCGAGGTCAGCTCCTGGACGGACAGCATCTCCGTGCGGCGCAGGAGGCGGTTCGACAGGCCCTTGCGGGTTCCGTGGATCCGTACGCGCGTGGCGATGTCGTCGTCGAGGAAGCGCCGCATACCGGCGAGTTCCCGCGTGGCGTTGAAGTAGCCGACCAGCGTCATGTACGGGTCGGCGGGCTTGCCGTGCCGGTCGAAGAGGGTCTGGCCGGCCAGGAACAGGATCTCGGCGACCCTGATCTCGGCCTGCTTCATACGGACGCCGTGGGCGCAGATGCCCAGGTAGCGCCGTCCCGGCGCCTCCTTCGAGAGCTCGACCTGTTGGGAGAAGAAGGTGTCGCCGATGTCGATGACCTGGGGCGGGAAGATCGCCGATTTCCGCGCGAAGACACCGCTTATCTGGTCCGCCGACCGCTTGGTCGTCGCCGTCGACGCCACGATCTTGGGGCCGACCCGGACGGTGGTGCCGTAGGCGTCCTGCGCCGGCCAGCCGCACAGCTCGTCGACGGCCGCCTCGAAGAGCCCGACGGTGGTGCCCAGCGCGCCCGAGATCAGGTGGAGTTCGTCCTGGATGATCAGGTCCGGCGGGCGCAGCCGCGTCACCGGCTTGCTCTTCACGGCCGCGTGCTTGCCCTTGGCCTGGTGCTTGTCCCCGCACTTGATCCGGGTGTCGAGGTCAGCGTGCCGGTAGCCGTGCCTCGGGCAGAGGTCGGAGACCCGCCCGAACAGCATGCCCGCCTGACCGCGCCAGGGCAGCTGCGCCAGCTTGTCGACAGTGGCGATCAGCAGGCTGGGGGCCAGCCGGTAGATCTCCTCGTCCACCGTCAGGATGGGCAGTCCCTCACCGGGTGAGCGGCGCTGCGAGAACGGGCAGGCCTGCTTGCCCTCGCCGTTGGGGCAGTAGAGCAGGATGCGGCGCAGGTCGTCGTCGGCGTGCAGGTCGCGCTGGGCGCTCAGTGCGGAGCCGCACCAGGGGCAGGCCAGCGTCTGGAGCACCTTGGCGCCCTTGCCGTCCCCGGCGTCCTTGGCCTCGGCAATCTGCTGAGCAGCTTCCTCGTACCGGTTCGGGGAGACCGCGCCGCCCACCCAGAGACCGATCCGGAAGGGGGTGCTCCCCCAGCGCACGTCGCCGCCGTCGTATGCCTCGCGGCGCAGCACTTCGGCGGCGCAGACCAGCGCCGCCGCACGCTGGAACTGCTGGGCCGTCAGCAGCCGCAGGGTGTACCGCATCAGCACGGCGACGCCGGCGTCGCCACTGCGGGCGTCCTCCCCCGTTCCGATCGTCCCCTGGAGCCGGCGGATGGCGAAGGTGAAGGCCGCGAGCCCGAGGTATGCCTCGGTCTTGCCGCCGCCGGTCGGGAAGAACAGCAGGTCGACGATGCCGTCCGGCCCCGCCTCGCGTTCCTTCAGCGTCGGGTCGGCGAGCGCCCGGAGGTTGAGGAGGACGAAGGCCAGCTGGAACGGGCGCCACGATGCGGCTGCCGGGCCCTCGGCGTCGATGCGCTTCTTGGCCTCCTGGAACGCGATGCCCTCCCGCTCCCGCAGCGCCGCGATGGCGGTGTGGCGTCGCTGCAGGGCCATCGCCCGGTTGGCGAAGCGGAACGCCTCCAGAACCTCGGGGCGTTCGGGGTTCGAAAGCGCGTCCACGCCGAGGGCGATCCGGACGGCGACGTCACGGGCCTGACCCACGGCGTCGAGAGCACTGGTGCGCAGCGCGCCGGTCAGCTGCTCCGCCTGAGCCTCGCGCTCGTCGAGCCAGGCGCTGTAGCCGTCGGCGAGCGGAGCCAGGGCGTCGCTCAGCGCGGCCGGAGGGAGCACGGCGAGCTCGTCCATGGACAGCTCGATGCCGTCGAGGTGCTGCGCGTTCGCCCCGGACGGGGCGATCGTGGCCGGCACGTCGTGGACCGGCAGCCAGGTGGTTGTAAGGGCGTGGGCCCTGCGCTCCCCCTTGTCGATGGTGACCGCCACGGCCACGTTGCGTCCCGCCGCGTGCTTCAGGTGGTTGCGGTAGAGCAGCGTCAAGTGCTGCTCCTCCAGGTCGGCCGCCCCGAGAGCGTCCTGGGCGGCTTCCTCGGCCTCGTCCAGCGGATCGGAGATCGGCAGGAAGACCGGGGCCGCGCCGTCCGTGGCCGTCACATGCAGCTCGGTCTGGAACAGCCAGGCCGCGTCCTTCGCCTGCTGGGGTTCGTCCTGCGCGTTGACGAGCGACAGCTCGACGACCCGGCTCGGTCCGGCGGCACCCGGCCGGTTGCGTACTTCCGCGACCAGCCGCACGCCGGGGGCGTCCTCCTGGTCGGCGGTGAGCGGCAGGACCTGGCGGGGCGCGCCGTCGACCGGGACGCTGACGAGCTTCTCCACCTGTTCCCGGGTCCAGGTGGCACGTGCGACGCCGTCGTCTCCCAGGACCTGCGAACGGTGGTATTGCCCCCATCGGATCCGTACGGTCACCGCAGCCGCATGGTCCGCCGCCGGGACGGCGAACATCAGGCCCATCGACGAGGCCCACATGCGCCCCGCGTTCTGGGTAGTGAGCCGCTCAGGAAGCCCCTGATCGGTGCCGTCGCCTTCCCCGTCGGAGTCGTCGAGCAGCTGCTCATCGGCGGCGGCGAGGGTGGTGCTCAGGGCACGCTTCGGGCCGATCCGCCCGACGAGGTACCGGTCGCGGGGGCCGGCGGCCCGGTGGTCGAACTCCTCGTCCGGCCCGTCCCACGGGCCGAGCAGGTCCCGGCTGATGAGCTCGCCCAGGTCGTCCCGGATCTCGTACGAGGACGCCGGAACGAAGTCCTGCGCCACCTCGCGGACCCGCTGGAGGAGGTCCTCTTCCGTCGAGCCGCTCGCGCTGACCGGTCCTTCGGCGGTCTTGCCCGTCGCCATCAGTGCATCCCTCTTCCGTCCCTCGCGCGGTGCCCTCGCGGGCCCCTCCCCACAGCGCGGCCGACGCCGCCCGGACCGTGACAGCCGGTCATGATCCCGATGCTAGCGAGCACCACTGACATCAGAATGCCGGTACCGCCCCGGACAGGGCCTGTTCGAGCAGTTCAGCGATGTCCTTGTCCCCGCGCTCGGCCAGCCGCTCCAACAGAGCGGCAGCGGCACCGTCCTGGCCCGGCTCGATCCCGATGCGCCGCGCGATCACCTCGACCGCCTCCGCCGGGGTCACCGCGGCCGTCCAGCCGGTGAGCCGAACCGCTCCGGCCTCGGGACTGAGTCCGTCCGTCGGTGCGGGCATCCGTAGTGCGTTGAGGTGGCCGTCGGTCACGTTGAAGAAGACCTGGTCGCCGACGGTCGCCCCGATGTGCTCCAGCAGCGGCTTCACCGAGCCGAAGGTGGGCTGGGCGCGCCAGGTGAGTAAGGTCTCGCCGGCCTCGTGGCGCAGCTGGACCGGTTCGCGGTGGGGGGCGCCACCGATGTGGGCGGCCCAGCCGGCGGGCACCGGGCTGCCGGAGCCGCGCAGGTGGTCGGCGGTCACTTCCACCCGGTACCACCAGCGTCCGTCAGCTCCGACGAAGCAGCGTCGCGTACCGGCGACGTCGTTGCGCGGCACGTACGGCGCGTCCTGTTCGCTCGTCTGGTCGGCGACGCGGACCCAGCCGCGGCGGGTGCGGGCGAACCCGGGTCCACCGAGGTTGGTGCGGACCGATGCCGCCGAGACGTCGAAGCGAGCACTGATGGCCTCGGCGATCGCGTTCACCTCGGCTTCCCCACCCGCGTTGGCGATCTCACGGGCGATCATCTCCCGGATACCGAGGTACTCCTCGCCGCCCCACGCGCGCAGCCCGTACAGGTTGCGGTCGAGCCGGATGAAGCGCTCGTCGGTCCAGATCTGGTTGCGCATGCTGTTGATGGCGGTGCCGTCGGCGAGCTGCTCGTGGATGTCCTCCATGGACATCGGCGTCCCGTGCAGGGCGAGCACGGCGGCGGCCCGGTCGTTGAGCGAACGCCCCCAGTACAGCAGCCGTCCGTCCCGCACCTGGAAGCGCCCGATATCGGCCGCCCAGTCGTCGAGCACCTCGCCGCGGACTCCGTAGCGCAGCCCGAGGGCCACCGCCTCGTCCCAGGCCAACGGGGTGTCCCCGCAGGCGGCGAGCAGGTCCTCTTGCATGACCGCCCGCAGCTCGGCCGCGTCTCCCTGAACGACCCAAGCACCGTCGAGCGTTCGGCCGGGCAGCAACCGCACCACGATGTCACCGAGCGGCACACCCAGCGCCTCTACGGGGCGGGCGTGGTCCGGGTGCAGCGCGTGCACCTCGACCACCTGGCCCACGGTGCCGAGCTGTTCGGCCACGGCGGCCAGGTGCCCGGCGAAGGCCCGGCCTTCATCATCGGCTGAGAGCCACCGCCGGACGGAGCCCATGACGGTGCGCTCCAACTGCCGCACCCTTTCCCGGCTGACAGAGAACCGCTCGCCCAGGTCATGGAGCTTCATCGGCTCGTCGGTGAACGTCCGCTGCCCGGCGATCACCAGGGCACGCTCGTCCCAGTCGGCGACGAGCCGCACGAAGGCGGCGAGCGGCTCGGCCATCAGCCCGGGGACGGGCGGCGGGCCCGCATCGTCGCCGATGTGCGGCTCCTCGGCTTCTTCGGCCGGGTCATGGTCCTCGAAGGCCGCACGCGGCGCCGGAAGTTCTACGGTCTGGGACAGATCCTCGGCCTGGTCTTCGACGGGCTCGGGGACCAGCACCGGCGACGGCCCGTCCTCGGACAGCTCCTCCAACCCCTGGAGTACGCCGAGCGCCGCACGTACCTCGGCCGGTGCGTCCGCCGGCAGCCACCGGGCGATCACGGACACGGCATCCCGCATCCGCATCCCCTCGCTCTCCGCCCGAGGTACGCCGCGCTGATGCAGCCGGTCCAGGATCGAGCCGAACGCTGCCGCGAGTACGCGGTCCCCGTCCACGACCCCGGGGCCAGCCTCCCGAGCCACCTGCGCCACCGTCTTCCCCGGGTCGACACCCGGAGTGCCGAGCAGGCGCAGTACGGGGATCACGTCCCCGAGCTCCACGTGAGGCCACAGGGCCCGCAGGGCCTGCGCCACCTGGTTGCTGAGCGCCTCGGCTCCGATGACCCGCTCGATCTCCATCAACGGTGTTGCGTGCCACCAGCCGAGAGGCAGCCGTACGTCCTCCAGCCGGGCGGCGAGCAGATGCGGATCGGCGTAGCGAACGGCGGGCAGGAGATCGGCCAGGGAGGTGGAGGCGTAAGGAGCGGAGGATGTCATGGTCGGGCGACACTCCAGAGACGGGGGCAGGCGGCCACAGTCGGTGACTGACTCGCTAGACGTTACGGTCCCCCACTGACAGTCACTCCATGATCACCCTTCTTGCGCCCCCTGACCAGGGCAAAGTCCACATCCGTCAGGAACCGATGCGGTTCCTCACGCGACGGACCGATCCGGCGCAGGACCGCAGTCCCCGCACCGGGCGTCGGGAACGTGGCTGCGGAAGGCACGTTCGCAGCCGTCGCAGGTGATAAGGGGTGCGGGCCGTGGAAGGCGCGGCTCAGGCGCGGACACCGGGAGGGGCGGCGGCAGGAGGGCGGTGAGCCGGTGTTCCAGGAAGCGGGGCGGGTGGTGGATGGGGACCGGCGCGGGCGGCAGGTTGGCGGTGAGTGTGCGGGTGATCTGCTCGGGGGTTGCATGCCGAGCCAGCCACTCCTCGACGGCGGGCATCAGCCGCTGGACGTCCCGCACCGAGAGGATCAGGCGGGGATCGACGGTCCGCAGTCGGGCCAGGAGGTCTGCCGTCGGGCCTGCGGCGGCAGGTTGGACGGGCTCGGCCGGCGCGCTCGGCTCGGGTTCGGCCTGCGGAGCGTCTGGCTCTTGCAGGGTCGGCGCGGCTGAAGGTGCTGCTGCACAACCGGGCTTGTCGTAGGCGAGGGTGCGGGTCGCGAAGCGGCCGCCACCGAGCGGAATCCTCCGGCGCTCCAGATACCCGGCTTCCTCAAGCTCGTTGAGGGCCCGGCGGATGGTGATCTCGCCTTCGCGGAAGCGGATGGTAAGGGCCTTGGCCGTGACACTGACCCCGTCCGGAACGGACTGGATATAGAGGGCGAGCCCGATCGCAACGGCGGACAGCTGCGGATGCTGGGCCAGGTGGTTGCCGACGACCGTGAACCGGTCGGTGTGGCGGTGGCGGAAGTGGATCACCCCGGCGCTGGGGGCGTCCGTGGGGATCGGATTCGCGGGGCGCGCGGGCGCGACCGCGTTAGACTGCGGATCAGCCATCGGGAAGGTCTTCTCTTCCGGATCGGTCAGGCCCTCGTCAGGATTGCAGTCCTGTCGGGGGCCGTCTGTGTGTATGGGGTTGTTGCGGCCGACCGTACCCCACCGGTCAGGGTGCGCGGCACGCCCTTCACCCGATCGTGTGGCGACGGGAGTTGGGCCACCGGGTTTGGTTGGGTGGGTTCTCTCCCGTTCCTTTGAAGGGCCACGCGCCACACCGGGATCCAGGAATCCGCGCCCCGGTGACGGGCCGCTCTACACCTCTCGGACGTGCTGCACGAAGGCGCTCCAGGCAGCGTTCCCGACGAAGATCACGGGACCGGCGGGCGTCTTGCTGTCCCGGACGGGGACGGCGCCGGGGATCTGGTCAGCGACCTCTACGCAATCGCCGTTGGCCGCATTGCTGTAGCTGCTCTTGCGCCACCGTATGTTCATCAACGGTTCTTGGGTGACATGCACGGATACCGCTCCTCCATAGTCATGCGGATGAGCTCCGCAGACTTCATCGGGGACAAGGCGTTGGCCTGAAGACGATCGTAAAGGACCGCTCGTCGCAGAACTTCGTCCGTTTCCTCGATGAGCCGCCCGAAGACAATCCCCTCCTCGTAGGCCACTTCACCACCATCGGGCAAGGTCAGCAGCGAGAAGGAGCCTCCCATGGCGGCGGGATCCACGCTGCTGAAGGGGAGCACCTGCAAGTGCACACGTGGCAACTGCCCCAGGTGCAGCAGGTGGGCCAACTGTTCGCGCATCACTTGGCGCCCGCCGACGATCCAATAGAGCACCACCTCGTCCAGGATGAACCACATCCACGGAGGAGCGTCCCGTCGCAGGATGGCCTGCCGATGGAGCCTGGCTGCAACCTTCTCGTCGGTATCTCCGTCGTCGTAGATCTGGCCAGCACCAAGCACTGCTCGCGCGTAAGCCTCGGTCTGAGCGAGCCCGGGGATGATCTGCGAGAACTTGCGCATCATGATCGCCTTGGCCTCGCAGGCCATGAACTTCTGTACCCAGTCAGGGAACGGAGTTCGGCGCACATGGCCCCAGAGATCGGTCAAGTCACCGTCCGCGCCTAACAGTGCGTCCAGCTTGCCGTCGACGTCCTCGGGAGGGACCTCGTTACCCAGCTCGAACTGGGCGATCCGGCTGTGAGCGATCGGGATCTTGTCGCCAAGCTGCCGCTGCGTGAGCCCGGCACGGATGCGGAGCTTGCGCAACTTCGCGCCGTAGAGCGCGGCAAGGGAGGTGCTCGGGTCGAGTTCTTTCGGTGCGGGCATTGGCGACTCCCGTTTTCGTTCCGATGCTCCGAAAACCGTTACCCCTGGTGAGCGTAGCGCTACGCCTCCATGCTCATCACTGAAAGACAGTGATCGACAAGGAGGCAGGCCGACATGGATGCGGGCAGGCGCGGGCGCTCGTCGGAGAAGGCGCAGGAGGCGGAGGCGGCACGGGACGAGCTACGCGAGGCGTTGGCGGGGGTGGATGTGGTGTTGCCGTCGCTAGGGGTCGATCTGGTGTCCCTGACCAGCGACTACCTGTCGCCCCTGGTGGAACTCGGATGCTGCCGGGCCGATGTGGCGTGGAAGTTGGCGGCGGCCCTGAGGAAGAGCATCCAGTGACCGAGGAGTCAGCGCCCGAGCCGGAGGAGGAGACCGACTCGGCCGAGGACGCCACGACCGGCGTCGCATGCCACGAGGTACTGCTGGCCAAGGTCCGCGAGGCCGACAAACGAAGCCTTGCGCCTCGGCGGTAGGAGGTCTGGACATGCAGCGCATGATGCAGACCCTGGAGGTCATGCCCGATGGGGTGCGCCGAGGAGATGTGATCGCCGTGGGCGGCATCCCGCACCGGGTGCGGGATGTACGGGAGTTACGGGGACGGCGGAAACGGCTGGAGTTCGAGGACGGGAACGTCTTCGTTCTGGGCCCGTGGGTCGCGATCACGGTGGCCCGCGACCGGAATGCCGGCGGCGGACCGGTACGCCGCTGGCGCTGACCGGCCCACCGCTCCCCCACCCTCGCACTCAGAACAGGCTCGGCGGCTCCTCGACCGGAGGCTTCGGCTTCCGCGGAGTGGGGGCCGCCGCCTTCTTCTTGGCGCCCTTCTTGTCATGCAGACCGGCGGCGACTTCCGCCGCATAGCGCCGCTGATTCTCTTCGAGCAGCCGGTCGAGAATCTCCTGCCGGACGACCGGCCCGACGGTGTAGCGGGGCCCCTGCCGGGTGTCATGGAACCCGTGGTCGAGCCCACCAGCCTGGGCCAGGAGGTCGCCCCAGCCGTAGGCGCGGGCAACCTCTTCATCGATGGCACGGTGAATCTGGCGAAGTGCGACGATATCCCCGTCCATGCAGCTCTCATCATGGACCATGTTGTAAGTAGCGGTCAGTCCACGTCGAACACGAATTGTTTCCTTACGGCTACTATCCAGTCGCATTCCCAAGCCGCCAAGAGAGAGCGTCTCCTCCGGCCGAGAAAATGTCTCAAAAACGTCGGACGGAGTGTAGCGAAGATCGCCCTTAATCGTGGACGCCTGACTCATGGCCCACCAGTAGTGCGGAGCACTGCTGAGAAGCGCCAACAGAGCGAAGTCGTTCTTCGCGAACACACAGAGAGCATGCGAGAATACCTGCCCCGTAGGAACCATGACGGGCATCACAGCCTTGCTGTGGATTGTAATGGCGATCACAGACTCCAGGGAGGAAATAGCATCGAGCATGGCCGGTCGACGCTCAGCAAACCGCCACCAGTAGTCCCGATAGACTTTCCTATTGTTCTTGTCGCGCTCAGGCTTCACGAGCTCACGAGCTCGGCGATAGCAGGCGGGGTAGTCCATCGCCTTAACCTCTGACCAATCATGGAAATCGATCACCCAGCGGCTCGCCGAAGAGTCTTCCCTGGAATTCAGATCTTCGCCATTGAGGAAGGGGAACAGAACCTCCCCGTATTTCGAATCCTGCGACAGCAAAGCTTTCGCGTCCTCAATCGGCATTACAAAGCCAATGCCATCAATCTTCGACGCATTGAACGAGATCCCCGAATTACCGACAAGCCTCCTAGCTACCCACTCAGTCCTGGACGCAGCATCCAGGCTCGAGTTGATGCTGTGGACCGGCATGCCATCCAGAACTCGAACAGCACTCTTCCCACCTTCGGCTCGCGACGCCCAAACAACACAGTAGTCGAGAGCCGCGCTTCGGGTTGGCCAGCGCTTGCTCTTGACAGCACCACGAATTTCGGTCCCCGAGTCAGTCAGATACTGCAGGGAGATTTCACGCGTATCACCCTGCGCCAGCGTATTCGTGGCAATCATCCCGATCTGCCCCGTGGGGTTCAATACTTCATGCGAGTGCAGCAAAAAGTATCCAACCAGGTCGCTGTTGCCGCGCCTTCCCGCGCCCACCACTTGCACTAGATACTCTCGATATTCCTTTCCGTTGCTGCCGGAAATCTTTGATCCATGGAGAAACGGAGGATTCCCCACCACGGCATCAAAACCACCCCGCTCGTCCCAGACCTCCGGGAACACCAGCGGCAAGTGCACCGGCTCACGCTCGAACGCCCCCGCCGGCTTGCCCGTAGCCAGCCACCCCCGCGCCAGCGTCTCCGCACGCCGCAGCTCGGCAGCAGCCAAATCCTCGTCATCCGCCGCGTCGGACACCGCGTGCGCCGCCGTAACCGCGGCGAACGACAGCTGGTCCTGGTCCTTCTCTGCTCGCCCCGCACCGGCCAGCGCCGCGCCCACCACCAGGTCCGCGAAGACGCTCGCCTGGCGGGTCTTTGCCCGCACCGACGCCAGCATGGCGCGCTTCCGCTCCAGCTCCTCCAGGCCCGTGCCCGGGATGCCGGCCAGCTTGCGCCGCTCCTCCGCGACCTCCGCGATGACCCGCCGGACGCCACCCGTGAAGTCGATGCCGTCCCCGTGAATCCGACGGCCCCGCACCGGATCCAGGTGCATGGCCTCCAACTGCTCCACCGACGTGATGCCCAGCAGCGAGTCACCCGCCACCAGGCGGTCGTCCAGGAACGTGAAAGGACGATCCCGGTCCATCGAGACCAGCCACAGCGACAGCTTCGCCATCTCCACGGCCATCGGGTTGATGTCCACGCCGTACAGGCAGTGTTCGATGATCTGCCGACGCGCCTCCACCATCACCGGCTCGGCCTCGGCCTCCACCGCCGAGGCGGACAGCGAGTCGGCCGCCTCCAGATACGCAACCGCCCGCGCGTCGCCCTCCCGGCTCCACGCCTCCACCAGCGCGCCCGCCAGGTAACGGCACGCCGCCACCAGGAACGCCGCCGAGCCCATCGCGATGTCCGCGACCTTCAGCTTCAGGATCTCGTCCGCGGACTTCGGACGCCACTGGGTCCGGTCCGCCGTCTGGACCGGGCCGTACTCGTAGACCAGCGGCTCCAGCGCGCCGTCCGCGACCTGCTGGGCCAAGGACTTCGGGGTGTAGTGCGTCCCCGTGTTCTTCCGGAGCGAGGACTCCGTCACGTACAGCCCGCCCGCGCCGATCACCACTGGCAGGTCCCGCAGGTCACGCCGGATCAGGCGGTAGAACGGGAGCAGGCGGTCCGTCAGTTCGGCGTCGCTGCCCGTCGCCGCCAGCAGCTTGCTCCGCGCCGCGGCGCGCTCCACGTCAGTCAGCGGCTCCAGCAGCTTCGTCACCTTGGCCGCGCTGCCCAGCCCCGTCGTCTTGTTGTACTCCTCCGCCAGGGCAGCCCCCAGCCCCTCGCCCTCCGTACGCGAGAGGGACTCCAGCCGGGTCAGCAGCACCTCCGCCTCCAGGCCCGCCTTGCCGACGAGGCCCACGATGGTGTCCTCGGCGCGGCGGCCCTGGTACGAGAGGAGGCCCTCGTACACGTAGCCGATCTGCTCGACGTCCAGCGTCCGGAAGGTCAGCCGCCGGCGTTCCCGCTTCTTGCCCGTGCCGATCCAGACGTGCTGCACCGACTGGAGCATGTGCAGGACAGTGCGGTCGTCGATGGGCAGCGGGTCCGTCGGGTCGCCCTCCGCCGTGCCCCGGCCCTCCAGCCACGGGAAGGAGTTCGGGTCGAAGATCGAGCCGTCGTACGCGTGCATGCGCAGCGCCGGGTGGTCCACTCCCCCGTACACCGCGTTGAACAGCGCGATGAGCCGGTGCCAGCCCACCCCGGTCTGCTCCAGGTCGTCCTCGGTGGTCTCCCGGGCCCGGTCCTCCAGCTCCTGGCACAGTCGACCGGCCGAATACGCCTGTACGTACAGCTCGTTGTCGCTCGGCAGCAGCCCGCGCTCCTCGGCGAAGAGGAGGAAGACGACCCGCATCATGACGGCGACGGCCCCCCGGTAGACGTCCTGGGCCGGTACGTCGGCCAGGCCGTTGCCGCCCCGCGCGCGCTCGGTGACGTCGGCGCGGCCGATGGCCTCCACCAGCAGTTCGACGGCCTGGCGGACCTGCACGCCGAGGGCGTCGGTGACGTCCTCCTGGCTGTCCAGGGACTCTTTGAGCAGCGGCAGCAGCGTCTCGGCGTCCTCGACGGCAAAGAAGCGGCGACGGCTGAGCAGCGACAGGAAGGCGCGTACGACGACCCGCTCGACGGGCTCGGTCCAGGCGACCGTGTCGAAGAGCGCCGACGTGGTGACGCCGCCGCGCGGCGCCCACACCAGCGTCCACCAGCGGCCGTCCGTCACCAGGCCGAGCTCCACCCCGTGGTGGCGGCACAGGTGTGCCATGCGGTCGACGGGCGTTGCCGCCCAGGCCGAGCCGGGAACGCGCTGGGACGGGTGCCGGCCCGCGGGGACGGTCATCCCGAGGATGGCGCAGTCGGCGACCAGGCCGGCCGTGTCCTCGGCAGTGCTGCCCGGTTCGAGCAGGGCGAAGGTGGGGGCGATGCGCTCGTCGTGCTCGGGGACGTCCACGGCGAGCGCGTCGGAGAACTCCGTGCCCTCGCGCAGCGCGTCGCCCCAGCCCAGGAGCTCGTTCAGGACGAAGTCAGTCCAGGTCCGCTGCCCGGCCACCGGATCCGACTGCCAGACCCCGTGCTCGTAGCGCAGCCGGGCCCGCAGCGGCTTGTCGATCGAGTCGAGCTGCGGCCAGGCCTTGAGCAGGACGGGCAGGGTCAGGAAGGGGCCCGATACGTCGACCAGGCTGAGCCAGTCGAGGTGGTCCTGTCGGCCGTCGGGGGCGGGGGCGCCGCTCCGGGTCCTGCCGCGGCCCGTGTTCGTACGGTGGGTGGTGCTCACTTCACGGCCTCCCGGCGGGGAACGACGAAGACGACGGCAACGGGGAACAGCAGGGCCTTGGGCCGGTCGTACCGGGCGGCGATGGCGGCGAGCTCGCGTTGCTTCTCACTCTCCAGGGCGTCCCGGCGCTGTTCCCAGTTCTCCCGGTCCCGGCGCTGCTGCTCGACCTCGTCGAAGGCCAGCTCCAGCTGGCCTTCCTCCTCCTGCTCCGCGGGGTTTCCAATGGCCCGGCGCAGGGACTCGCGGAAGCGGTCGATCTGGGCGGTGATCCGCTCGGCCTCGACGCGGCGGCGGGTCTCCAAGCGGGTCTCCAGTGCGGTCTGGCGGTTGCGGGCCCGCCATTCCAGGGCCGAGACCAGCCCCTCGCTCACGTGCGGCCAGGCATCGGCGAGCCTGCCGCGCAGGACCGGGGCGGCCTGGGTGGCGTGGTCGGCGAAGGCGTCGTCGAGGATGTCGCGGACCGTGGTGGTCTTCTCCAGGCGGTTGAAGCGGGGCTGGCCCGCACCCTCCGCCTCGCGGAGCCAGCCACCCGCCTGGAGGACCTCCTCGTGCAGGCGCACTCCGTCGGCGCCGACGAGGACGAACCGGGCGAAGGCGCCGACGAGGGTCGTCTCCAGCTCCGCGTGGTCGCTGATCACGGCGCTGACGCGGGCGAGGCCGGTCTGCTCCTTGTTCCACACGGCGGCGCGCAGCAGCCGGGTGGACATGGAGACGAGGGGGTGCCCGAGGTGGGCGAGGACGACGTCGTCGCGTTCCTTGCCGTGCTTGTCCTTGAGATTGGCCGCCTTGAAGGTGACCGGGCGCTGGATCTCGGGGCGCAGCTTGTCGGCGAGGCCGTGGGCGGCCCGCTCCCAGGAACCGGTGAGGGTGGGGACCTCGTAGAAGCCCTCGGCTCCGTCCTTGTCGTCGAGGACGGGGCGGATGTCCTGCTGGCGGGCGAGCGGCAGCGCGGTGGAGACCACGCGGGCGATCCGTTCGGGGGTGATGCCGAGGGTGGCCACCGTGCCCGCGACCTGCTCGCTCAGGCGCTGGGCCTGTGCCTGGGCGTCGCGCTCGGCGGCGACGTTCCCGCCGCCCTTCCTGGCCTTGCGGCCGGCGTAGACCTCTGCGCGCTCCACGTCGAAGTCGGTGCCGAGGTCGCCGGTCATGCGGCGCTGTACGGCGTCGGCGAGGACGGCGTTGACCTTGCCGAGGTCCTCTTCCATGCGGGCGACCTTCACCGCGACCCGGGCCAGGAATTCGAGGTCGGCCTCGTAGGTGTCGGTGCTCTTCTCGTAGCCGCTGCCGACGAAGTGCACGACCTCGGGGGCGGTGAGCTGGCCGTAGCGGTCGATGCGGCCGATGCGCTGTTCCAGCTTGTTGGGGTTAAAGGGGATGTCGTAGTTGACCAGCCGGTGGCAGTGCCGCTGGAGGTCGATGCCCTCGCTGGCCGCGTCGGTGGCCAGCAGGATGCGTACGGGGTTTTCGGCGGGCTCGGCCTGGAAGGCCAGGCGCAGTTGCTCCCGGTCCTCGGTGTTCAGACCGCCGTGCAGGAGGGCGACGCGGTCGCCGCCGAGTCCGTGGTCGCGCAGCAGGTTCTGGAGCCAGATCTGGGTGTCGCGGTACTCGGTGAAGACGACCACGCGCTCGTTGAGCCAGTGACCGCCCTCGGCCAGGCAGTTGGCCTTGAGGTAGGTGATGAGTTCGCGGGCCTTGGAGTCGGCCTGCGCCTGATGGCGCTGGGCCCAGTCGCGCATCTGCTCCAGCAGGGCCGACTCGTCGCCGTCGGTGCCGGGCTGGAGGGTGGTGGCGCGGGCGATGGCGTCGTCCTCGGCCTCGGCGAGGGGTTCGTCGTCGTAGTCCGCGTAGTCGTCGAAGAAGGTCTCCTGCCAGTCCTCGACCTTCTCGGCCGCCTGCTGCTTCTTGGTCCGCAGCGTCTCCAGGTATACCTCGATGGTGCGGGCGAAGGCGTCGGGCGAGGAGAACAGCCGCTTCTTGAGCAGCAAGGTGACCAGGTCGGCCGCCTTGCGGCCGCCCTTGAAGCGGGTGCCGAGCTTGGCCCGGCGGAGCTGTGCGTACTCCTTGAGCAGGGCGTGGATGCGGCGCTCGTCCTCCGTGTACTCGACGGACAGCGACATGGTCGTGCGTTCCAGGAAGCGCCGCTCGCCGGTCTCCGGGTCGCGGATGTCGGTCTTGAGGCGCCGGACGACGGTGTCCTCGACGGCCTGCGGGTCCGGCTCGACGCCGCGTGCGAAACGCTGGTTGTCGATGATCTCCAGGAGGGCCGTGTACGACTGCTGGTAGCCGTTGTGCGGGGTGGCCGACAGGAACAGCCGGTGCTCGAAGTGCGGGGCGAGCCGTCGGATCAGCTTCGTCTGCTGGGAGTCGACGGGGTAGTACTGCTTGGGCGCGGAGGGCGCCACGTGGTGGGCCTCGTCGAGGATGAGCAGGTCGAAGGCCCGCTTGCCGGGGACGACCGCCTCGGCGTCCTGGGCGGGGAGCACCTCGGCGAGCAGCCGCTGGGCCTTCGGGCCGCGCAGCCAGGGCAGGCTCACGATGCTGCGCGGATGGATGTTGAAGGGGTTCGCGGCGCTGCCGTGGCTGCGTCGGACCTCGGCGGCCCGCTCGGAGTCGATGATCGTGAAGTCGAGGCCGAACTTCTCGGCCATCTCGTCGCGCCACTTCACGGTGAGGCCGGCCGGGCAGACGATCATGATCTTGTGGGCGCGGTTGCGGAGGATCAGCTCCAGCGCGACCAATCCCGCCTCGATGGTCTTGCCGAGGCCGACGTCGTCCGCGAGGAGGAGGTTCACGCGGGGCGCGGCCACGGCCCGGGAGACGGGTTCGAGCTGGTACGGCTCGACGGCGACACCGGAACGGAAGGGCGCCTGGAGGGTGCGTACGTCGGCCGAGGTGACCGCGGACCACCGGACGGCGTCCAGGAAGGCGGCCAGGCGCTCCGGCGGGTCGAAGCGGTGCGCGGCGACCTCGGGAAGGGAGCCGGCGGGGAGACGGCGGCGACCGGGTTCGATCTCCCAGATGACCGAGAGGGTGTCGTTGTAGCGGCCGTCCTCGACGCTGTTGAGCGTGACGAGGGTGCCGGGCGCGCTGATCGCCGGGGAACCCGTGCCGTGATCGATGTCGGCCACGACCCAACGCTGCCCGCGCACCTCGACGAGATCGCTGATCTCGGGGACGGCAGTGTGGTCCTGCGCGTCGGCGCGGCGGCGTACCGCCCGCTGCGCCACACCCGCCAGGTCGGTGGTCGGCGTCGTCATCGGGTCTCCGCCCCTCCATACCGCCCCGCCAGGGCGATTCACGTCAAACACAGTCATTCAAACACGTACGAAAGCCCGCCCTGCCACGCGCGTGGAACTTCGGTGCACCGGCTGCGGCCGAGCCGTCACAGCACGTCGAAGGCGGTGATGCGGGTCAGCTCGTAATAGGTGCCTCGGCGCGCGAGATCGCCTTCGATCTTGAGCGTCCTGCCCTGCGCATGGGCATCGGTGGCACGGGTGTACTCGTCTTCCGCCAGGGTCACGTGGATCTGGCGCACCGCATCGAGCACGACCGCCTCCACGGTCACCTCGCCGGGGCCGTACTCCGCGGCGCGTTTGAGTTTGGTCGAGCGGCCGATGACCGTCACTCCGGGCTCCGGCTCCTGCCGGCGCAGGTCCTGCGCCCCTTCGCGAAGGACGTGGACCAGGCGGGGAGAGAAAGGAGCCAGGGATTCCATGGGCGGCACGCTCCACCTCGGGGACCAGGCGAAGTCGATCGAGAAGGCGTGCACGGTGCTCGTGCCCCGGCCGTCGTGCCCGCCGATGCCCGCGAGCGCCTCGCACAGGTCCGCGGATACGCCGTCCCCGACGGCCTCCGAGAACGGTGCCGAATCATCGGCGTCCATGGCGGCCTCGGCCGCCGTGTGCGCCGCCGCCACCGCCTGGTACATCCTGCGCGAGACGCTCCGCGCGAAAGGTTCCGGGTCGTCGCCGAAGAGCGACGGCTGTACGTCCCGCTCCGGCAGCGGCACCTGCACGCTCAGGATGTAGCTGCCCGCCACCGTGGGTCCGAAGCGGGCGCTGTCCACGAAGTCGCGCGCCGCGCGCGGCTTCCGGCGCGGCTGGACGAGCCGTGGCTCGATCGTGTGACAGGCCGCCGCCATCAGCAGATCCCGGGCACTGGTCACGGCGAGCACCCCCGCCTGAACGGGGATCGTGCCGGACGGCGTGCTGGGCATGGTCCTGATGTACTGCACATCGAGACCGGTCGCCCGCAGGTCCTCGAGGACGGCGGTCGGCGGCCGGGCCTCCAGCTCGGCCAGTGCTCCGACAAGATCCGCCATACGGTCCGCGAAGTCCGCCAAGTCGGTGTCCACGGGCAGCAGCAGACGCCGTGGCCTCCCGGCCCAGTCCTTTTCCCAGCGGCGGCTGTAGCGGATTTGGCCTGCTTCCTGCCAACCCCTGCTGCGGAGGTAGTGCGCGACGTCGTGCGGCCACAGCCGCTCCAGCTCGTCCTCGGGTACGCCGATCGCGGTCATGGTGCGGGCACCTCCTCACACGCCCGGGCGAAGAACTCGTGCAGAGCGTCGACCGTGAGCAGATTGTCGCGCGGAACAGTGACAGTGACGCTGTCCCGGCCGGACTGTGCGGGAACGTAGTGCTCGAGCGAGACCCAATACGCGCAGCGGCGTAGGACAAGGGCGCTCTCATCCGTGCGGATGTAGTCCGCCGGGTCCGTGGGCACGAGCACGACGACCAGGTAGACGGGCACCTGCCGCTTGCCCCGGAGCCGTTTGAACTGCGCGGCCGACAATGTGACCTTGAACCCGGTGTCCGTATCCGTGATGCCCTCGACCCGGCGCGTCTTCACCTGGAGCGCGATCTGAACGTCGAGCTCGGGCTCCTCGTGGTCCCGGCCCAGGATCAGGTCCTTGCCGATGTCCGGATACGGCACAGCCACCTGGAATCCGGCCGCCGCGGCGATCGCGGTCACGAAGGTCTCTCCGTACCAGCCCTGGTGGTTGTTGTGCTCCATGCGCCCCCGTGCTCCGGTCGCAGGCCACCCGCCACGCACCCACGTCCGGAGTGACACCGATCACTGCCCGGGCAGGCTACCCGAGCAGTGATCTTCCGGTAAGGGCCGGATCCGGCCAGGTGGGGACGGTCCGGCCGGCGCCGTGTCAGAACACCGCCGGGTTGCCGCCGTCGATCGGGCGGCGGGCTTCCGCCAGGGCGACCTCGTGGATGAACCACTCCAGTACGGAACGGATCTCCTCGGGGTGCTCGGCGAAGACCTCCAGCGGGAACGAGGGGCGCAGGTCGAGCTTCGCCTCGGCGAGGTCGATGCCGTCGATGGCGTTGAACCGCTCCAACAGGGCGCGGCGCAGCGGCTCGTCGTCGAACGGCGGACGCCGCTTGAGGTACTGGAAGACGACCTCCGCCGTCCCGGTCACCGGGTAGATGCCGATGGGCCACAGAGCACGCGGCGAGCCCGGCGCGCCCGCGTCCACGGTCGGGAAGCAGCTGGTCTCCGTCGCCTTTCCGTAGACCTGGTGGCCGCCCTGCTCCTCCCAGAAGCGGAGTGCTGCCAGGACGCCTTCGACGACCTCCGGTGTCTGGTTGGCACGCAGCAGCGTTTCGAAGCGGGTGCCGGCCTCGTCGCCGTCGGTCTGCGACACGGCCGACCCCGCCGGGGTCTCCTCCGGCAGCTCCTTGCCCACCAGAACGGCCAGGTCCGAGCTGCTCAGCCGGTGGGCCTTCGAGGCCCGGCCGTTCTCGTCGAAGGGCACGCCCTCGGCTTCCAGGACGACCTTGGGGTCCCCGGAGTGCCGGTCGCCGGTCCACCGGAACCCGCCCGCGATCCGGCCGTCGGCGGTCAGCACGCGGTACGCGCAGTTCAGGCCGGTACGGGACCACATGTGGTTGCCGACGGCGATGGCACTGGTACCGATGAGCGCGGCGAGCTCTCCGTACGAGGTCCACGTCCCGGCCGGCACGGCGAGCAGGATCTCCCTCAACTCACGCCAGCCGACCCATTCGTCGTCCGACTGCACGACTCCGTCCAGAGGCCCGGGCCACAGCCCCACGGCCCGGTCGGCCAGTTCCTCGGCCCTGGCGAGGATCTCCCTGCGGCCCCAGCGCTCCTGTGCGGCGATCTCCTGGTTCATCCGCAGCGCGCTGGAGTCGAGCAGCTCCTGCTTGCGGTGGAAGGGGTGGTTGGAGAGCCGTGCGTTCTCACCCGAGAGTGTGAGGTTTCCGAGGGTGTGCACGAGCAGGTTGTGGATCTCCTGGGGGCTCTCGCCGTCCGCGGCTTCCTCGGCCAGCAGGTCGAACCACTGCTGGGCAGGGCTCTGGGGCAGGACGTGTTCGACGGTGAGCGGCGCCTTGTCGTAGTCGACGGGCTCGCTCGAACCGTAGCTCTCCTCCAGTCGGCGCAGGATCTGGAAGCGCTGGTTGCTACGCCCGGTCTTGTAGAAGGGGCGGGTGCGAACGGCCTCACGTACGGCGTCGTCGCCAGGCCATAGCCGGGCGCCCGTACGGGGGCGCGACAGGAACCGGCGTACCGCCTCGGCCGGGGAGCCGTCCTTGTCCAGCTCCTTGGGGAGCTCCATGAACACCCGGTTACTGCCCGTTGTGGACATGCCTGCGAAGAGGCGCCGCACCATGTAGCTCTCCGCGAACGCGAGTGCCTCCGCCGCTTCCGAGGCCGTGGTCCTGCCCTCGTCCACCAGGTCGAGGAGATGGAGGGCCAGCGGGTAGTGGGTCTGGCCGCCCCAACGCGACAGGCGCTCCAGTACTGCTCGCAGCCCGGGATCGACTTCCCTCTCGGGCTCCAGGATGCGCATGAGACGGTCGGCCCGCAGGGCGAACCGGGCGATCTCGGCTTCCAGCGCCGCCTCGTCCCCGCTCAGCGGCTCCAGGCGCTTCTTCTGATCCCGGTAGATCTCGCTCTGCCGGGCCCGGCTGTTCCCTCCGACGACGAGGTCCAGCCACACCAGCAGCTCCAGATGGGCGGGGCCGAGCAGCTCCTGCATGGGGAGCCAGCGCTTGCGGTAGACGTCCTCGCCCCTGGTCGGCAGGCACATGAAGAGGTAGTTGCGCAGCAGGTCGCTCTGGCTGAGCCCCACACCGGTGTTGTTGATGGACTCGAAGATGCGGTAGACGTTGTCGCCCTCGGCGGCAGTGATGGCAACGATCGAGAGGCAGTCGCCGAGAACGGACTCGACCGCGTCCACCCAGGCCTCACCACCGCTCTCCGTCCCGTCGGCCAGGGCGGCTACGAAGAAGCGGTAGGCAGCGCCCACGTTTCCGGCGCCGCCGGCCTTCGGCAGGCTGTCCACGCAGGCCGTGTACGCCTCGCGATCCGCCTGCGTCGGCAGCAGCCGGTAGCTGTCGTGCCCGTCCTGGTACGTGTTGACCAGGATGAGGTCGTTGATTCGGGCGGCCTTCTTCGCCGAGCCCCGGTCCCTGTGGTGGTCCCGGAGAGCCGTGAACGCGAGCATCAAGGTGGTCATCCGCTGCTGGCCATCGACGACGAGCCAGCGCTGCATCCCGCCCGCGGCGACGCGCTCGGGCGCCAGCACGACCGAACCGAGGAAGTGACCCGAGCCCGGCCGCCCTTCCTGCCGGTCCTCGACCAGCTCCTGCACGTCGTCCCACAACTGCCGCAGCTCGTCGCGCTGCCAGCTGTAGGTGCGCTGGTAGAGCGGTACCTGGAACTGCTGCTCCCCCTGGACCAGCTTGCTGAACGTGGTCTCCTGAGCGTGCACGCCCGTCCTCTCCCCAAACCCTCGACGCCGACCAGCCATTGTCGCCCCATACCGTACGGTGATCAGTCGAATCGTCCGTACACGCACGACCCGGGGGCACACATGGCGACACTGGGAATCCACAAGGACTTCCTTCTGGAGTTCGCCAAGCTGGAGAAGCCCGTCCAGAAGCGGGTCCACGAAGTCTTCGACAAATTCCGCGAGCACCGCCATGCAGGGCTTCACCTGGAAAAACTGGAGAATCCCCGTGACTCCCGGATCCGCACCATCCGCGTCAGCAAGTTCATGCGCGGCGTCGTTCTCGCACCGGACTCCGGAGACAGTTTCCTTCTCCTGAAGGTCATGGCGCACGACGATGCCATCGCCTGGGCATTGAGTCATCGGGCGACGGTGAACTCCGCTACCCAGGGCATCGAGCTACGCAACGACATCGCCTTGGAGCAAGCCGCGGCCGACGTCCACCATGCCCCGACCGCGGCGGAAAGCCGGCTCTTCACCGATGTCGCGGACAAGGAACTGACCCGCCTCGGCATCGACCCCGATCTGCTCCCGCTCGTGCGGAACCTCAGCACCGAAGCCCATCTCGACGCGCTCCGCAAGATCCTGCCCGAGCAGCAATACGACGTGCTCGCCGGTCTGGCCGCGGGGCTGACCCCGGAGGACGTCTGGCGCGAGTCCGTGGCCGTGCACGCCGAACGCGCCGCCGCCGAGGCGCGGCAGACTCCGGCCGAGGACGAACTCGCCGCCGCCATGGCCCGCTCGCAGGGGCGCATCGCCCTTCTCTCGGGACCCGAAGAGTTGCTGGACGTCCTGTCCCGACCGTTCGACGCGTGGCGGGTCTTCCTGCACCCCAGTCAGCGGCGCATCGCCTACCACCCCTCCTACAACGGGCCGGCCCGGGTGACCGGGGGCCCCGGCACGGGCAAGACCGTGGTCGCCCTGCACCGCGCCCTCCACCTGGCGCAACAGTTGCCGGACGACGCGCCCGACGAATCGGTGCTGCTCACGACCTTCACCAGGAATCTCGCAGCTGATCTACGCCAGGGACTCGAACTGCTCATCCCTGACGAGGCGCTGCGCGCGAAGATCCGCGTCGTCAATGTCGACGCCCTCGCGAATCAGCTCGTACGCGAGGACCGGGGCGGCCCGCTGACCATGCTGACCAGCCAGAAGGAGATCAACTCCCGCTGGAACGACCTCGCCCGCCGGCTCGGGCTCGACTACAGCGACGTCTTCCTCGACCAGGAATGGCGACAGGTCGTCCTGGCCCAGGACCTCCGCTCGCCCGAGGCCTACCTCAAGGCGTCACGCAGCGGCCGGGGCACGGCGCTGAGCCCGCTGCGGCGCGCCCAGGTCTGGCGTGCCGTCGAGGGGTTCACACGGGAACTGCGCCAAGCCGGGGAATGGACATTCCTCCAGGTGTGCGCGGAGGCCGCCCGGCTGCTGGAGCCGCGTACCGACCGCCCGTTCCGTCACGTGGTGATCGACGAAGCCCAGGACATCCACCCGGCGCAGTGGCGCTTGCTGCGGGCGTCGGTCGCCCCCGGACCCGACGATCTGTTCATTGCCGGAGACACACACCAACGCATCTACGGCAACAAGGTGTCACTGCGCAGCCTCGGCGTGAACGTCAGCGGCAGATCCCACCGGCTGCGCATCAACTACCGCACCACACACGAGATCCTGCAGTGGTCGGCCTCCCTGCTCAGTGGGGAAAGCTTGGACGACATGGACGGCGGAACCGAATCTCTGACGGGGTATCGGTCCGTGCTGAACGGCGGGAACCCCGAGCTGAGGGCATCGGCCGACAGGGCCGAAGAGATCGCGGAGCTCACGTCGCGCATCGCCCAGTGGGTGAACGACGGTGTGGAGCCGAGCGAGATCGGGGTGGCCGTTCGATACCTGCAACTGGGCAAAGAGATCGCGCATGCGCTGGAACGAGCAGATCTTCCCGTTCGTCTTCTCGGAACGGCTCAGGCCTCCGGCGACGGCGTCTGCATCGGAACTATGCACCGCATGAAGGGACTGGAGTTCCGGTTCGTCGCTGTCGCCGGTGTGAGCGACGGCATCGTCCCTCTGGCATCGGCTCTGACACCCGCAGAAGTGGACACTCAGCAGCACCGGGAAGACTTGCTCGGCGAGTTGAGCCTCCTCTTCGTCGCCTGCACTCGCGCACGTGAGGTCCTGCGGGTCTCTTGGCACGGCGCACCGAGCCCGTTCCTCGCATCATGACGCGGGCCCCGGTGTGCGCCGAGGTGCGGGAACTCGGGCGAACCAGCTGTCCTTGGCACTCGACGAAGGCTTCGCCGACTGATGCAAGTCAGTCGCCCTTCGGCAGGCTCTCGTACGAGAAGGCGCAGCGGGCCCGGCCGTCCGCCGCCGGGACGAGGCGTACCTGCTCGGCCGGCATCTGCAGCGCCTTGCCTGCGGGCTCGTCCCACAGCGACACCGTTCCTCCGGCCTCCCCGAACGAGATGTACGGCCGCTCGGGACGGAGGATGCCGCCCCGGCTGCTGAGTTTCGCCGCGAGGACCGTCGGCTCCACGCACGTCCACTCCGGCTCCACCCCGAAGTAGGAAGGCAGCTCCTCCTTCCGCGCAGCGGCCGCACGAAAGTCCTTCACCGCATCCCCCGCCGACTCCAGGGCCCCAGTCGCGCACAGCACCACCCCCGCCACTTGGGTGACTATGAGGAGCGGGATGCCGAGCCGCTCGATGGGGCTGACGAACGGTGCATGTACGTGCTTTGCCATGCCCCACAGCGCCGGGACGAAAAGGGCAAAGCTCAACAGGCTCAACAGCTTCACCGCCGAAGTGGCTTGCCAGGGTGCGGGCACGTCGAGGTCCTCGGGCTTCAGCTCAAGGCTGTCCGCGTACAGCGCATGCAGCACCGACCCTGAGCTCACCACGAAGGACACGACGACCGCAAAAAGCCAAAGGTGCCGCGCAGGCGATCCACTCGCCCCACGTCCACCGCCGAACCAGGAGCCAGATGCCTCCGGTCGTCGCCAGAACGGCGAACACCGTCAGCAGCTGTACCGGGGTCCAGCCCCTTCCGTTCCCCGTGTCGGCGCCAAGGGCGACGGCAAGGAGCCAGGCGGCCAGCACGGCCCACAGCAGCAGACTCCGCACACGGCCCCCGAAGGCGCACATGACTCTCGCCAGCCGGGCTCCCATGAAGAAGCACCCGATCGCAGCTCCGGCCCATAACCAGGTCCGCGCACCGCTCTGCTGTCGGGCGACCACCGCGCAGAACGCCATGGCGAACAGCCAGGCCGCGAGGCGGTTCGCCCTGCGGTGGTGGTCCTCCTCACGGCGGGGGACGATGTGGCTGCGTTCCCGGCGGGAATGTGACCGTACGTCGGTGGCGGGCCCGGCGGCGGATCCGCCGTGCAGGTCCATGCGGGAGAGTCGTCGGGCTTCCGACGCCGTGCCCGTCACCATCAGGCCGGTGTCGTGGTGGCCACGTCTCTCCGTGAAACGCGCACGCAGCACCTCGGTCGCGCGGCCCAGCCTCGCCACCGATGTCCGCGGCCTCGGAACGGGTACACGAGGGGGCCGATGGGCCACGGTATGCCCCCGCCAAACAGTCAGCCGCTCCCTGTCCCGGTCCATCAACTCACAGCGCCGGGCGTACATCTCCAGACCGGTCGCCCGTGCCAGCCGCTCCACGCGCCAGGCGGCTGCCCGCTCGGTACGCCTGTTGCGGGCCCCGAACAATCGCACCTCGACGGAGTACAGACGAGCTGAGGCGTCCGCCCGGAGCACTCCGGTGGATGCTCCGTCGCCACGGACGAAGGACGTGGCGACCGGCCAGTCCTGCTCTTCGAACTCCCGCTCCGCCTGCTCCCAGTCGCGCTGCCCACCCCGCACTTCGACCAGAACGAGAACCCGTTGGTCGTAACGCCTCCGCGGCATCGGCCCCCTCTCTCCAGCGCCCGAAGGTACTGCGGCCCACGATGTGACGGTCCGCTCCGGAAGGAATTTCACTCCCGCGAGGGAAAGACACGAATTCAGGTCACCGGAGGGCAACGGCCGTAACCGCGTACCCCACTCGAAAGGCCAACTTCCTGATGGAGATCGAGGCGGGAGGCATCATTCCGACGTCGAACAGAGGCAGGCCGACGAGGATGCACCGGCTGGGCAACACCTCGGACGACGGGGCCGGGCACCACGGGGGCACGCACCAGGCAGAGACGGTTCACCGGTCCAAGTGCCGACACATCTCCTTCGTCGATTCGTCGTGCCGCCAACGTATCGGCCTGTCGTGAGGATATGCCGCTTCCCCCGGATTTCATCAAGTCCGGCGGAGTGACAGAAGCCTTCCGCTTCCGCAGACCGGGTCCAGCACGCGCTCGCCGGCCCGAGGTGCGGCCAGGACGGCCATGAGGGAGGCCGGCGGCCGACCGCAGACTCTCGCATGGACCGGCGGGGTGGTCGAGACACCCAGAAGGACAGCTTGCCGGGGCATGGCTGTGCGACGCGGTCGCGGCCCGCTCGCCGTAGGTCGACGCCTGGCACGCGGGCAGAACGGTGTGTGCCGAGCCTCCCCCGCCCCACACCGTCCGCGAACGGTCGGTGGCCGCACTCCCCACCCGAGTTACACGAACCAGTCCCCCCCGCCGAAAGCCGGACTGCCGATGTCCACATACCGGCCGTCAGCGACTCCCTGTAGCCGGAGCCCTTGAGCTTGGTGGGGTTCTCCTTCTTCAGCTTCGGGTACTTGGTGGCAAGGCTCGACTCGACCACGTGCATCCGGTGCGCGAGAACCAGGGCGACGCTGCGCCCGCCGGCCTCCCCGTCCGGCGCCCGGTCCGGCCTCCCGCTCGGCCCGTCCTGGCAGCCTGCTGGGCAGCGACGACCCGTCCTGCCACCTCACGGATGAAACCGAGCATCCAGGACCGCTTGCAGACGCGCGCATCCTCGCCGGCAGGGCGGTGAAGACGGTCCGCGCCGTCCAGCATCTGCAGGCGAAGGCTGACGAAGAGCACCTCGGACGCTTGAATGTCGGCCTCGAAGCCGAACAGGTGCACACGGTGCCTGTTGGCCTTGCCCCCGGATCCACGGACCGGCATGGCATCTCGTGGCTGATCCTGCTCAGCGGGCGCCGCACCTCCTTGACGTAAGAAGGGCACAGTTCGATGATCCGGTCCACGGGCCCGGCGTGGTCCGGATCGTCGAGCATCGCCTGTTCGATGCCGTACTTGGCCATGAGTTCAGTGGCCTTGGCCAGGTAGGCGCGTGCCTCCTCCTCACCCGCGGCTGGGCTCTCCGCTTTACGCAGCAGCGCCCTGACCTTCTCCAGCAGGGCTTCGCGAAGCCCCCGGTTTGACGTCCGCCGTGCCGAGGGTTCGGGTGCGGGGCCGCCGACCGATCGCGGAGGCGGGACCTCCAAGTCCCAGTCGTCCGCTTCCTCCCCGCCGTCGCCCCCTGCTCCTCCGAAAACAGGTTGGGTTCCCTGCCGAAAACAAGAAACCCAAGGTCAGCGGCTCTTCTCGATCGGCTCCAGGATCGCCACGCACTCCACGTGGTGCGTCATCGGGAACAGGTCGAAGACGCGCAGGGTGCGGACCTTGTAGCCGTTCTCCTTGAAGTAGCCCAGGTCGCGGGCCAGGGCCGCCGGGTCGCAGGCCACGTACGCGATGCGGCGGGCCGAGAGGCCGGCCACGTGGCGGACCGTCTGCTTGCCGGCGCCCGCGCGCGGGGGGTCCAGGACGACCAGGTCGCATTCCGTGATGCCGGTCTTCGGGAGGATCTGCTCGACCTTGCCCTGCTCGATGCGGACGCGGGGGAAGTCGGCCAGGTTGTGGCGGGCGTCTTCGACAGCGCGCTTCGTCGACTCGATGCCGAGCACCGCGCCCGTGTCGCCGAGGCGTTCCGCGAGGGCGCCCGCGAAGATGCCGACGCCGCAGTAGAGGTCGAGGGCCATCTCGCCCTTGCGCGGCATCAGGCCCTGCATGACGGCCTTGATCAGGGTGTCCGCGGCCTGCGGGTGGACCTGCCAGAAGCCGCCCATGCCGACGCGGTACGTACGGCCGTCCGCGCGCTCGCGGACGAAGGGGCGGCCGTGGACGCGGTGGACGCCGCCGTCCTTCTCCTCGACCCGGAGGACCGAGACCGGCTTGTCCAGCTCGACCAGGGGGAGGCGGCCGCCGGGGCGGGGGGTGAGGACGACCTGGCGGTCCTGGGAGCCGGTCGCCGCGATGGCCTCGACCGTGGCCATCTGGGGCCAGTCCTGCTTCTCGATGCCGAGTTCCGTGACGCCCGGCGCCGCGATCATGCAGTGGTCGATCAGTTCGATGTCGTGCGAGCGGTGCTTGCGCAGGCCCGCGTTGCCGTCCTCGTCGATGGCGAACTGCACGCGGGTGCGCCACTGCGGGACCTGGCCCGCCGGCAGCTTGTCGCCCTCGGCCGGCATGACGGTGCCGTCCCAGCCGGCCTCCTCCGGGGTGAGCCCGGCGAGCCGCTTGAGCTGCTCGGCGACGACCTCGCCCTTGAGTCGGCGCTGGGCGCCGGGCTTGGCGTGCTGCCAGTCGCAGCCGCCGCACTTGCCGGGGCCGGCGTAGGGGCAGGGGGCTTCGACTCGGTCCTTGGAGGCCGAGAGGATCTTGATCGCGTCGGCGCGGAGGAAGCGGGAGTCCGTCTCGCCCTCCGTCACGCGCGCGACAACCTTCTCGCCGGGCAGGGTGTGGCGGACGAAGAGGACGCGGCCGTCGGCGGTACGCGCGATGCAGTGCCCGCCGTGTGCGACGGGGCCGACCTCGACCTCGTACTCCTCCCCGACCAGTGACTGCTTCTCGTTCTGCTCGGTCATGGTGGGGAGACTCCAAGGAAGGGGGTGACTCAAAAAGGGACGGCCGGACGACCGACCCACCAGTTTACGTGGATCTCGTCCGGCCGTTTGCCACGGAGGTTGCCGCGGTCGCCGCGGCTACTTCGACGCCGGGTCCTTCGCCTGGCGCGGGGTGTCCACCGGTCCGCGGCGCACCGCGCCCGGGGCGTTCCATTCGGCCCGCTTCTTCGCCCGCTTCTTCGCGAGCTCCGAGGACTCCAGCTGGTAGGGCACCGAGGTGACCATCACGCCGGGCGTGAACAGCAGGCGGCCCTTGAGGCGCAGCGCGCTCTGGTTGTGCAGCAGGTGCTCGTACCAGCGGCCGACGACGTACTCGGGGATGTACACGCTGACGGCGTCGCGCGGGTTCTCGCTGCGCAGGCCCTTGACGTACTCGACCACCGGGCGGGTGATCTCGCGGTACGGCGAGTCGAGGATCTTGAGCGGGACGTTGATCCCGCGCCGCTCCCACTCCGCCCTGAGCGCCTTGGTCTCGGCCTCGTCGACGTTGACGCTGAGCGCCTCCAGCCGGTTGGAGTGCAGCAGCTTCGCGTAGGCGAGGGCGCGCAGGGTCGGCTTGTGGAGCTTGGAGACCAGGACGACGGAGTGCACGCGGGAGGGGCGTACGTACTCGTCGGGGCGCTCCTCGGCGGCGGCGATCTCGACGGCGACGCGGTCGTAGTGCTTACGGATCGCGGTCATCGTGCCGTAGAAGATCACCATGCCGAGGAGGGCGACCCAGGCGCCGTGGGTGAACTTGGTGGCCAGTACGACGACCAGCACCAGGCCCGTGAAGAAGGCGCCGAAGGTGTTGATCGCGCGGGAGCGGATCATGCCTCGGCGCTTGGCCGGGTCCGTCTCCGTCTTCAGGTGCCGGTTCCAGTGCCGGACCATGCCGGTCTGGCTGAGCGTGAAGGAGACGAAGACGCCGACGATGTAGAGCTGGATGAGCTTCGTCGAGTCGGCCCCGTACATCCAGACGAGCAGCATCGCCGCGCCCGCGAGGAGCACGATGCCGTTGGAGAAGGCGAGCCGGTCGCCGCGGGTGTGCAGCTGGCGCGGCAGGTAGCGGTCCTGCGCGAGGATCGAGCCGAGCAGCGGGAAGCCGTTGTAGGCGGTGTTCGCCGCGAGGAACAGGACGAGCGCGGTGGCGGCGGCGAGCAGGACGAAGAGGAAGGAACCCTTGCCGAAGACCGCCTCGGCGACCTGGGAGATCACCGGGTTCTGGACGTAGTCGGAGCCGACCGGTACGCCGCCCACCAGCAGGTCGTGCGCGGGCTTCTCGGCCATCTTGACGTCGCTGGCCATGGCCAGGGCGATGATGCCGCAGAACATGGTCACGGCCAGGCCGCCCATCAGGAGCAGCGTGGTCGCGGCGTTCTTGCTCTTGGGCTTGCGGAAGGCGGGCACACCGTTGCTGATCGCCTCGACACCCGTCAGGGCGGCACAGCCGGAGGAGAAGGCGCGCAGCAGCAGGAAGATCAGCGCGAAGCCGGCCAGGCCCTCGTGTTCGGGCTTGATCTCGAAATCGGCGGTCGGGGCCTTCATCGTGTCGTCGAGGACGATGCCCCGCCAGGCGCCCCACGCGATCATGATGAATACGGCGGCGACGAAGACGTAGGTCGGAATCGCGAAGAGTTTTCCGGATTCCTTCATGCCGCGCAGGTTCATCAGCGTGAGCAGCAGGATCATCCCGATGGCGCAGAACACCTTGTGTTCGACGACGAAGGGAACGGCGGAGCCGAGGTTCTCGACGCCCGAGGAGATCGAGACGGCGACGGTGAGCACGTAGTCGACGAGCAGGGCGCTCGCCACGGTGAGACCGGCCTTGGGCCCGAGGTTGGTGTTGGCGACCTCGTAGTCGCCGCCGCCGCTCGGGTAGGCGTGGACGTTCTGCCGGTAGGAGGCGACCACGGTGAACATCAGTACGACGACCGCTGCGGCGATCCAGGGGCTGTAGCTGTACGCCGACACACCCGCGATCGAGAGGACCAGCAGGACCTCGCCCGGGGCATATGCCACGGAGGAGAGCGGGTCGGAGGCGAAGACGGGGAGGGCGATCCGCTTGGGGAGGAGTGTTTCTCCGAGGCGGTCGCTGCGTAGCGCCCGGCCGATCAGGATCCGTTTGGGCACGTCGGTCAGTTTGGACACGCACAGGATCGTAAGCGTTCGATATCAGGCTGACGAACCCCCCACCCCCTCACGCTGCAAACCCGCCCCATTTCCTCCTCGACTGGACCCCAACCGCACCACAAGAGGACACATACGTGACCGCCCGTGTGTAGCTTGGGCCATGGTCTGAGACCCTGTTAAGCCAGAGCATGCAATGAGGCTGGGAACCAGCGCGTCGCTGACAGCCGGAAGGACGGCCGTGCACATCGTCATTATGGGCTGCGGAAGAGTGGGATCCGCCCTCGCCCAGACCTTGGAACAGCAGGGGCATACGGTCGCCGTCGTCGACCAGGACCCCACCGCATTCCGCCGGCTCGGCGCCGGATTCGGCGGCCGCCGCGTCACCGGTGTCGGATTCGACCAGGACACGCTGCGCGAGGCCGGGATCGAGGATGCGGGAGCCTTCGCCGCGGTCAGCAGTGGTGACAATTCCAACATCATCGCCGCCCGCGTGGCGCGCGAGATGTTCGGCGTCGAGAACGTCGCCGCCCGCATCTACGACCCCAAGCGCGCCGAGGTCTACCAGCGTCTCGGCATCCCCACCGTGGCGACCGTACGGTGGACCGCCGACCAGATGCTGCGCCGGCTGCTGCCCTCGGGCGCCGAGCCGCTGTGGCGCGACCCGAGCGGGGGCGTCCAGCTCGCCGAGGTGCACACCTCCGCCGCCTGGATCGGGCACAAGGTCAGCAAGCTCCAGGACGAGACGGGCGTGCGCGTCGCGTTCCTCACCCGCCTGGGCGAGGCCATGCTGCCGACGTCGCAGACGGTTCTGCAGGAGGGCGACCTCGTCCACGTGATGATGCGCACGGACGAGATCGACAAGGTCGAGGCGGCCTTCGCCGAGGGGCCCGAGGAGGCACACGCATGAGGGTCGCGATCGCCGGAGCCGGCGCGGTGGGTCGCTCCATCGCGGGTGAACTGTTGGAGAACGGCCACGAGGTGCTCCTGGTCGACAAGGCGCCGACCGCCATCTCGGTGGAGCGGGTGCCGCAGGCCGAGTGGCTGCTGGCCGACGCCTGCGAGATCACCTCGCTCGACGAGGCCGCGCTGCAGCGTTGCAACGTGGTCATCGCCGCCACCGGAGACGACAAGGTGAACCTGGTCGTCTCCCTCCTCGCGAAGACCGAGTACGGGGTCCCCCGGGTCGTGGCGCGGGTGAACAACCCGAAGAACGAGTGGCTCTTCAACGAGTCCTGGGGCGTCGACGTCGCGGTCTCCACGCCGCGCCTGATGTCGGCCCTGGTCGAGGAGGCCGTCAGCGTCGGCGACCTGGTGCGGCTGCTGCGCTTCAGTCACGGCGACGCGAACCTCGTCGAGCTGACCCTGCCGGCGGACTCCTCCGTGGCGGGCACCCAGATCAGCGAGATCTCCTGGCCCGAGGACACCTCGCTGGTCACGATCATCCGCGGCAACCGGGTCCTGACCCCGCACGGGGAGGAAACCCTGGAAGCGGGCGACGAGCTCCTCTTCGTGGCCGCCCAGGCCCGCGAGGAACAACTGGAAGACCTCCTCCAGGCCCGCCGCTAGCCCTGCGGGCACGCTCGCCGGACCCCTTCAGCCTCGCCGGCGTTTGAGGCGCGGGGGTCCGGGGGCAGAGCC
>NZ_JBHWJY010000055.1:0-57139 GCF_042731135.1 Streptomyces sp. NPDC059874 | reverse complement strand
GGGGGGGGCGCGCCCCCGGTGGGGGCCCCGCGCTCTTTAGTGGTCGGGCCCCTCGGGGCCCCCCCCCCCCCCCAGCTTTTTTCCCCCGGCCGCGGCCCGCCCCCGGCCCCGGGCCCCCCGACGGCAGACCCCAGCACAGCAGAGGACCGACTGCACGAAGGGGAAGCCATGACAGCGACGACCGACGACAGCGCGGACAGCGCTGGCGCTGGCAGCGACACCACTCCGGGCCTCCCGGCGGGCCCCCCGGGCGGCCCGGCCAGGCCCGGCGGGAGCGGCCCACGGGCCGAGTACGGCCTGCCGGGCCGGCCCGGTCCGGGCGGCAGCCACGGCCCCGAGGGCGGCGCGGCGACGGCGGACACGCTCGCGCCGCGCCCAGGGCTGAGCCCCGGGGGGCCCGGACCTGTCCGGGAGGCCGGCCCACACACCGAGTACGCCCTGCCGGGCGGATCCTGTGCCGAGGGCCGTACCCGTCCGGCCGCCGAACCGGGGCCTGCGGCCCCGCAGTCCCCTCCCGGGCCGGGGACCGCCGAGCCCGCGCCGGGCGGCGACCGCGGCCCCGAGGCCGGTGCGGCGCCCGCGGACCCGCTCGCGCCGCGTACGGGCCTGCGCCCCGCGAAGCCCGGATCCGTCCGGGAGGACGCCCCGTGGGCCGTGCGGGACCCCGGCGCGGGGCGGGCCACCGAGCGGCCCGGCCCGGCCACCGGGGAGGGGGCCGAGGCGCTGGACGGGAGCATGCGCGCAGCGCGCACGGCCGCCGCGCGGGCGACCCGGCACCTGCTGGAGCGGCAGGACCCCGCGGGGTGGTGGAAGGGCGACCTGGAGACCAACGTCACCATGGACGCCGAGGACCTGCTGCTGCGGCAGTTCCTCGGGATCCGCGGCGAGGCCACCACGCGCGCCGCCGCCCTCTTCATCCGCGGCGAGCAGCGCGAAGACGGCACCTGGGCCACCTTCCACGGCGGGCCGCCCGAACTCTCCGCCACCGTCGAGGCGTACGTCGCCCTGCGCCTCGCGGGGGACGCCCCCGACGCCCCGCACATGACCCGTGCCTCCGCCTGGATCCGGGCCCACGGCGGGATCGCCGCCACCCGCGTCTTCACCCGCATCTGGCTCGCCCTCTTCGGCTGGTGGAGCTGGGACCACCTGCCCGAACTCCCGCCCGAGCTGGTGTTCCTGCCGTCCTGGGTGCCGCTGAACATCTACGACTTCGGCTGCTGGGCCCGCCAGACCATCGTCCCGCTCACCGTGGTCTCCGCGATGCGCCCCGTCCGCCCGGCCCCCTTCGCGCTGGACGAACTGCACACCGACGCCCGCGCGCCGTACCCGGTCAAGCGGCTCGCCCCCGCCACGACCTGGGACGGCGCCTTCCAGCGGATGGACAAGGCCCTGCACGTCTACCGGCGGTTCGCCCCCCGCCGGCTGCGCAAGGCGGCCATGACCACCGCCGGCCGCTGGATCGTCGAACGCCAGGAGAACGACGGCTGCTGGGGCGGCATCCAGCCCCCCGCCGTGTACTCGGTCATCGCCCTGCACCTGCTCGGCTACGACCTCGGACACCCGGTGATGCGCGCCGGACTGGAATCCCTCGACCGCTTCGCGGTGTGGCGCGAGGACGGCGCCCGGATGATCGAGGCCTGCCAGTCCCCGGTCTGGGACACCTGCCTCGCCGCCATCGCGCTGGCCGACGCCGGCCTGCGCCCCGACCACCCGGCGCTGGTGAAGGCCGCCGACTGGATGCTCGGCGAGGAGATCGTCCGCAGCGGCGACTGGGCGGTGCGCCGGCCCGGACTCGCCCCAGGCGGCTGGGCGTTCGAGTTCCACAACGACACCTACCCCGACATCGACGACACCGCCGAGGTCGTCCTCGCGCTGCGCCGGATCAAGCACCCGGACCCGGCCCGGGTCGAGGCCGCCATCGCCCGCGGCGTCTCCTGGAACCTCGGCATGCAATCCGAGAACGGCGCGTGGGCCGCCTTCGACGCCGACAACACCAGCCCGTTCCCTAACAAGCTGCCCTTCTGTGACTTCGGCGAGGTCATCGACCCGCCCTCCGCCGACGTCACCGCGCACGTCGTGGAAATGCTCGCCTTCGAGGGCAAGGCGGGCGACGCCCGAACCCGGCGCGGCATCGCCTGGCTGCTCGCCGAACAGGAACCGGAAGGCGGCTGGTTCGGCCGCTGGGGCACCAACTACGTGTACGGCACCGGGTCGGTGGTCCCGGCCCTCACGGCCGCCGGCATCGCCCCTTCGCATCCCGCCATCCGGCGGGCCGTGCGCTGGCTGGAATCCGTACAGAACGAGGACGGCGGGTGGGGCGAGGACCAGCGGTCCTACCAGGACCCCTCCTGGGCCGGGAAGGGCGCCTCCACCGCCTCGCAGACCGCGTGGGCGCTGATGGCCCTGCTGTCGGCCGGCGAGCGCGACGGCAAGGCCGTGGAGCAGGGCGTCGAGTACCTCGTACGGACCCAGCGGGAGGACGGCTCCTGGGACGAGCCGTACTTCACCGGCACCGGCTTCCCCTGGGACTTCTCCATCAACTACCACCTGTACCGGCAGGTCTTCCCGCTCACCGCGCTCGGCCGCTACCTCCACGGAGAACCGTCGCACGGCGTCCCCCCGGGCGGGGCGTCCTGATGACCGCCGCCAGAGGGGACCGGGCCGAGAACCCGGACCCGCTGCTGGTCGCCTGCGCGCTGCGCATCGAGCAGGCCGCGCTGCGCAGCGCGGGCCGCGGCGCGCCGCAGACGTACGAGCTCCTGCGCACCGGCATGGGCCCGCGCGCCGCCGAGCGGGCCGTCGGCCGGGCCCTGGAGAGACCCGGGATGGAGCGGGCGGCCGTCCTGGCGACCGGGTTCTGCGCCGGGCTGGTCCCCGGCATGCACCCGGGCGACCTGGTCGTCGCCGAGGAGACCCGGGACCCGCAGGGGGCCGTCACCTGCACCGGTACCGCCCTGCTCGCCGAGGCACTGGCCCGGGCCGCACCCGGCCGGACCGTGCACACCGGCGCACTGACCGGATCAGACCACGTCGTCCGCGGCCAGGAGCGCGCGCAGCTGCGCGCCACCGGCGCCATCGCGGTCGACATGGAGTCGGCGTCCACCCTGTGGACCGCGACCCGCGGCGACCGCTCTCCATCAGGAGGAGGGCGTCCGGTTGCGGCCGTCCGGGTGATCGTGGACGCTCCGGAGCATGAGCTCGTCCGTATCGGCACGGTTCGCGGTGGAATATCGGCCTTCCGTGTTCTCCGTGCCGTGCTGCCCGCGTTCTATGACTGGCACCGTTCTTTGCTGCTCCCCAGGAGGTGAGCCAGATGGCAATGCCACTGCGACAGTCCATCAGGGTCGGGACCTATCTTCTCGAACAGAAGCTCCGCAAGCGTGAGAAGTTCCCGCTGATCGTCGAGCTGGAACCGCTCTACGCCTGCAACCTGGCCTGTGAGGGCTGTGGGAAGATCCAGCACCCGGCAGGGGTGCTCAAGCAGCGCATGCCGGTCGCCCAGGCGGTCGGCGCCGTGCTGGAGTCCGGGGCGCCCATGGTGTCCATCGCGGGCGGCGAGCCCTTGATGCACCCGCAGATCCACGAGATCGTCCGACAGTTGGTGGCGAAGCGGAAGTACGTCTTCCTCTGCACGAACGCGATGCTGCTGCGCAAGAAGATCGAGAAGTTCACCCCGTCCCCGTATTTCGCCTTCGCCGTGCACATCGACGGCCTGCGCGAACGCCACGACGAATCAGTGGCCAAGGAAGGGGTCTTCGACGAGGCCGTCGCCGCCATCAAGGAAGCGAAGAGGCGCGGTTTCCGGGTCACCACCAACTCCACCTTCTTCAACACCGACACCCCGCAGACGGTCATCGAGGTACTCAACTACCTCAATGACGACCTGAAGGTGGACGAGATGATGATCTCGCCCGCCTACGCCTACGAAAAGGCCCCCGATCAGGAACACTTCCTGGGAGTGGAACAGACCCGCGAACTCTTCAGGAAGGCCTTTGCGGGCGGCAACCGCAGCCGCTGGCGGCTCAACCACTCCCCGCTCTTCCTGGACTTCCTGGAAGGAAAGGCTGATTTCCCCTGCACGGCCTGGGCCATTCCGAATTACTCCCTCTTCGGCTGGCAGCGCCCCTGCTATCTGATGAGCGACGGCTACGTGCCCACGTACCGCGAACTGATCAACGACACGGACTGGAGCAAGTACGGACGCGGCAAGGACCCGCGCTGCGCCAACTGCATGGCGCACTGCGGCTACGAGCCCACCGCCGTCCTCGCCACCATGGGGTCCCTCAAGGAATCCATCCGGGCGGCCCGTGAGACGGTGACCGGCAACCGGGACAAGTCGGCATGACGGCACAGGCACGAGGGGGGAAGGGCTTCGACCTCGGCGCCCTGCTGGCGGCGCGCGGGGCGGAGCGCTACGAGCTGCACGCCAGGCACCTCAACCACCAACTTCCCCGCATGCTGCACACCATCGGCTTCGACAAGGTCTACGAGCGGGCCGAGGGTGCCCACTTCTGGGACGCCGAGGGCAACGACTACCTCGACATGCTGGCCGGCTTCGGGGTGATGGGCCTGGGCCGGCACCACCCCGTCGTCCGACGGGCCCTGCACGACGTCCTCGACGCCCAGCTCGCCGACCTGACCCGCTTCGACTGCCAGCCGCTGCCGGGACTGCTGGCCGAGAAGCTGCTCTCCTACAGCCCGCACCTGGACCGGGTCTTCTTCGGCAACAGCGGCACCGAGGCGGTGGAGACGGCCCTGAAGTTCGCCCGGTACGCCACCGGGCGGACGAGGGTCCTGTATTGCGACCACGCCTTCCACGGGCTGACCACGGGCTCGCTCTCGGTCAACGGGGAGAGCGGCTTCCGCGACGGCTTCGCGCCGCTGCTCCCCGACACCGGGATCGCGCTGGGGGACCTGGCCGCCCTGGAACGGGAACTCCGCAAGGGTGACGTGGCCGCCTTCGTCGTCGAACCGATCCAGGGCAAGGGGGTCCTCGCCGCCCCGCCCGGCTTCCTGCTCGCCGCCCAGGAACTGCTGCACCGGCACAAGGCCCTGCTGATCGCGGACGAGGTACAGACCGGGCTGGGGCGTACCGGCGACTTCTACGCGTACCAGCACGAGGCGGGCGTGGAGCCGGACCTGGTGTGCGTGGCCAAGGCGCTGTCGGGCGGCTACGTGCCGGTCGGGGCGACCCTGGGCAAGGACTGGATCTTCAAGAAGGTCTACTCCTCGATGGACCGGGTGCTCGTGCACTCCGCGAGCTTCGGCTCCAACGCGCAGGCGATGGCCGCCGGGCTGGCCGTGCTCTCGGTCATGGAGGACGAGGAGGTCGTGGCCAACGCCCGCGCGATGGGCGACCTGCTGCGCGGGCGGCTGGCCGCGCTCGTGGACGAGTACGAACTGCTCCACGAGGTCCGGGGGCGCGGGCTGATGATCGGCATCGAGTTCGGCCGACCGTCCTCCCTGGGGCTGCGCAGCCGCTGGACGATGCTCCAAGCGGCCCGCAAGGGGCTCTTCGCGCAGATGGTCGTGGTGCCGCTGCTGCAGAAGCACCGGATCCTCACTCAGGTCTCCGGGGACCATCTGGAGGTGATCAAGCTGATCCCGCCGCTGATCGTGGACGAGCGGGACGTCGACCGGTTCGTCGGCGCCTTCCGCGAGGTCATGGACGAGGCGCACGGCGGGTCCGGGCTGATGTGGGACTTCGGCAGGACGCTGGTGAAGCAGGCGGTCGGCAACCGCTGACCGGTGGGGAGGGGAGCGCGCCCGCCGCGCTCCCCTGCGGCCGGGCCGTCAGTCGAGCAGCCGCTCGCGGAGCCGGTCCAGGGTTTCCGTGGTGAGCCCGAGCCCCCGCGACAGGTAGCGGTCCACATCGCCCCAGGTCTCGTCGATGGTCTCGAAGGCCGCGACGATGTACTCGGCGCGGGCGTCGAAGAGCGGGGCGAGCAGTTCCATCACCTCGGGGGAGCGGGCCTCTGCGGAATCGTCACTGCGGCGGACCCGGTAGCGGCGGTGCGGAGCGTTCGACTCCAGATAGTCCGCGACGATCGCCTCGCGCTCGACGCGCAGCGCGAGCAGGGTGACGGCGACCGACAGGCCCGCCCGGTCCTTGCCGGCCGCGCAGTGCATGAGGGCCGGGACGCTGTCCTCGGCGAGGGCGTGCAGGACCCGGCTGTGCTCGGCGGTGCGGTTCTTGATGATCCCGCGGTACGAGTTCGCCATCCGGGCCGCGGCCTTCCCGTCGCCCAGGATCGAGCGGAGCTGGTCGAGGTCGCCGTCGCGGACCATCTTCCAGAACTCGCGGCCGTCGGCCGGATCCGAGAGCGGGATGTTGACGTTCCGCACGCCGGGCAGTTCCACGTCCGGGCCCTCCAGCGCGTGGTCGGCGCCGTTGCGGAAGTCGAAGACGGTGTGGAGGCCCAGCGAACCGAGGAATTCTGTATCGGTTTCAGTGGCATGTGCGAGATGTCCGCTTCGGAACAGTCGTCCCGTACTGACCCTTCGTCCGTCAGAAGTCGGCAATCCGCCCACATCGCGGAAATTGCGCACTCCGGACAACTCCGGCTCCTGTATCTGCTGGGTCAAAGGAACTCCTCCGCTTCGTCGTGGTCGTCGCGCCCGCCGGATGGGGCGCTTGTCCGAATTACACTACTTGGCTACAACTTGCCATAAGCGGAGGCGAGATCGGGCACGTCCCCGTGAGCCAGATCATACGGTGACCGTGAGTGCCTGATCACGAAAGCCGAATGCCCGCGTCGCAGCGGTTGTTGGCGGCCGGGAATGGACGGAGGGTGACCGGAATTCAGTCCGTTTCCCGTCCCTGTGAATCCGTCAGGAAATTCGTGGCTTGTTACCCGTGGCTGTTTGGGATTACGTTCGCGACCGATCCGGGTGGATCGCCGAATCCTGCCGCCGCCCGGAAACCGCACCCGACCATTCACGCGCGGCAGGAGCGGGGGAACCAGGTAAGCCGCTGTCCCGGAACTTGAGTCCGGGACGGCTCGGGGTGAAGCCATACATGTTCCGTTCATGTGCGGCCGGACATCTCCAGTCCGAACCCGACAGCTCACCTCGCAGGCGCCGGAGAGGAATTCGCCATGCCTGCAAAGGGTAAGCACCGCCGCCCCAAGTCCCTCTCGATATCGCGCGGTTTCGCCGTCGCCGGCACCGGTGGTGCGGCCCTCGCGCTGCCGCTGATGGGCGCCGCCGGTGCCCACGCGGCCGGTGCCCCGGCCGCCGCGACGACCGCCGTGACCGCCGCCCCCGCCGTGGCCCCCGTGGTGGCTCCGCAGGTCCCGGTCTCGCTCCAGGGTGCGGCCGCCGCGCCGACCGTCTACACGGTCGTGCCGGGCGACTACCTCTCGAAGATCGCCGCCGAGCGCGATCTGCCCGGTGGCTGGCAGCAGCTCTACGCCGACAACCGCGAGGCCGTCGGCAGCAACCCGTCGCTGATCCACCCGGGCCTGAAGCTGAACCTCGCCGGCGCGGGCGAGGCGGCTCCCGCCGAAGCCGCCCCCGCCCCGAAGGTCGCCCAGAAGGCCGCTCCCAAGGCGGCTCCCAAGGCGGCTCCGAAGACGGCTCCGAAGCCGGCCAAGAAGGCCGCTCCGGCGCAGCAGGAGTCCGCGGCCGAGGCCCCCGCCGCCGCGGCCAAGCAGTCGGCCTCCGGCTTCGTGGCCCCCCTCGCCAGCACCGGCGTCTCCACCCAGTACAAGGTCGCGGGCAGCATGTGGTCCTCCGGCTACCACACCGGTGTCGACTTCATCGCGAGCTCCGGCACCACGGTCAGGGCCGTCGGCGCCGGCACCGTCGTCTCCGCCGGCTGGAGCGGCGCGTACGGCAACGAGGTCGTCATCCAGCACGCGGACGGCACCTACTCGCAGTACGCCCACCTCTCCTCGCTGTCCGTCTCGTCCGGCCAGAGCGTCACCGGCGGCCAGACCATCGGCCTCTCCGGCTCCACCGGCAACTCGACCGGCCCGCACCTGCACTTCGAGATCCGCACGGGCCCGTCCTACGGCTCCGACATCGACCCGCTGAGCTACCTCCGCTCGAAGGGCGTGAGCATCTGACGGCAGCCGCCGTCGGAGCGCAGACACACGTGAGGCCGGGGCCCGAGGGGGGTCCCGGCCTCGCGTGTACGTATTCCTTATCCCTCGGGTGGTAAAGATCACGGCCCGTCAACCCCTCATTACGTTGGCGTAGGTTGGTTACGGGAGTGAAGGATGTTGTCCCGTGGCAGCGACGACGACCAAACTCAAGACCATCGGCTCGTACGCGGCGATCGGGGACAGCTTCACCGAGGGTGTGGGGGACCCGGGACCCGGGGACACCTTCCTCGGCTGGGCGGACCGGCTCGCCGTGCTCCTGGCCGACGAGTACACGGCAGGCGAATTCCGATACGCGAACCTGGCCGTGCGCGGCAAACTCCTCGACCAGATCGTGGCCGAGCAGGTCCCGAGGGCCAAGGCGCTCGCGCCGGACCTCGTGACCTTCTGCGCGGGCGGCAACGACATCATCCGCCCCGGCACCGACCCGGACGACGTGGCGGAGCGGTTCGAGGCGGCCGTCGCCGACCTCACCGGAGCCGTCGGCCGGGTGGTGATCACCACCGGCTTCGACACCCGGGGCGTACCCGTCCTCAAGCACCTGCGGGGCAAGGTGGCGACGTACAGCGTGCACGTCCGCGCCATCGCCGACCGCTTCGACTGCCCGGTGCTCGACCTCTGGTCGCTCAAGTCCGTACAGGACCGCAGGGCGTGGGACACCGACCGGCTGCACCTGTCGCCCGAGGGACACACCCGGGTCGCGCTGCGCGCCGCGCAGGTGCTCGGACTGGACGTGCCGGCCGATCCCGACCAGCCGTGGCCGCCGGAGCGGCCGCGCGGCTCGGTCGACGTGACCCGGGACAACATCCAGTGGGCGCGCGAGCACCTGGCGCCCTGGATCGGCCGCCGGCTGCGCGGGGAGTCCTCCGGGGACCACGTCGAGGCGAAGCGGCCGGACCTGCTGCCGCTGTAGGGGAAGCGGAGGAAACGCGGCGGGGTGCGGCGGGGGCGCGGGGCGGGACGACACGCGTGGGGGAAGCGGAATCCTTCGGGGCCGGTGTGCGTTGGGATGGTCGTAGACCGACGAACGTCCTGACCGCACCGTCCCTGGAGGCGCCTTGACCGGCTCCCGTCCCTTGCGTCCGCGGCTGCGTGCCCTGCGGCCCGAAGCCTTCGGCGCGGACCCCTCAGGCGCCCGGCTGGAGCGGATCCGCCGCTCGCCGAACTTCGCCGACGGCGTCTTCCAGAACCCGGTCGGGGCCCGGAACCGGCCCTCCGGCTCGATGGCGGAATTCGCCAAGATCTACTTCCACCGGGAGCAGCGCATCCGGCGGGCTCCCGCCGCGCCCATCCCGGTCTACCCGACCACGCTCGCGGAGCTGGCGAAGCCGCCGGCGAGCGGTCTGCGCCTGACCTGGATGGGTCACTCCAGCGTGCTCGCGGAGATCGACGGGCGCCGGGTGCTGTTCGATCCGGTGTGGGGCGAGCGGTGCTCGCCCTTTCCGTTCGCCGGGCCCAAGCGGCTGCACCCCGTGCCGGTCCCGCTGGCTTCGCTCGGCACGGTCGACGTGGTGGTCATCTCGCACGACCACTACGACCACCTCGACCTGCCGACGATCAAGGCGCTGGCCGGTACGGACACGGTCTTCGCCGTGCCGCTGGGCGTCGGCGCGCACCTGGAGCGCTGGGGCGTCCCGGCCGACCGGCTGCGCGAACTGGACTGGAACGAGACCACCAAGATCGCCGGCCTTTCGCTGACGGCCACCCCCGCCCGCCACTTCTGCGGCCGCGGCCTGCGCAACCAGCAGCACACCTTGTGGGCCTCCTGGGTCGTCACGGGCGACGAGCACCGGATCTACCACAGCGGGGACACCGGCTACTTCCCCGGCTTCAAGGAGATCGGCGCCGAGCACGGCCCCTTCGACGCCACGATGATCCAGATCGGCGCCTACTCGGAGTACTGGCCGGACATCCACATGACGCCGGAGGAGGGCATGCGCGCCCACCTCGACCTTCAGGGCGGCGTCCCGCACGGCGTGATGCTGCCGATCCACTGGGGCACCTTCAACCTGGCCCTGCACCCCTGGGACGAGCCCGGTGAGGGCACCGTCGCCGCCGCCGCGGCGGCGGGGGCCGCCGTGGCCCTGCCCATCCCGGGCGAGCCCTTCGAACCGGGTGCGGCCGGGGCCCCCGACCAGGCGTGGTGGCGTCCCTTCGTGACGGGCGGGCCGGCACCCGTGCTGTCCGTGGGAGCCACCCCGGCCGCCGCGAAGGCCCCGGCCGCAGCCGCCGCCCCGGCGCCCGCCCCGGCCGGGCGGGGGGAGCCGGAGGCCGTGGGTTCGTAGGGGCCGATGACCGGTGACGGGTGACGGGTGACGGGTCAGGAGACCGGAGTCTTCTGCCCGGCCCCGGCCCCGGCCCCGGCTTGCGAAGGTGTCCGCGGGGCGCTCTGGAGGCGTTGCGCCCAGCCGACGGCCGCGGGCGTGGCCAGGCCGGCCAGGGCGAAGAGGGCACCCACGACGTACCACCCGGGGCGGCCCCAGGTGATGCACAGCGAGATGAGAAGGGCCGGCCCGACGGCCTCGGCCAGCCCGGCACCCAGGCCGAAGACGCCGAGGTACTGGCCGGTGGCGTGCTCCGGGGCGAGGGCGAAGGACACCTCGAAGCCCCCGGCGGAGTGCCACAGCTCGCCCACCGTGTGGATGACCACCGCCGTGACCAGCAGCGTCGCGGCGGCCCACGCCGGAACCCCCGCGGACAGCGAGATCAGTGAGCAGGAGACGAGGAAGGCCACGCCCGACCTGCGGTAGGCGCGGGCCCCGCCACCGGGGAATCGATGTCCCTGCCGGCTCGTACCTGAAGCGCGATCACGATGAGGGTGTTCGCGAGCATGGTGCCCGAGATGAGCCAGGGCGGGGCGGTGGTGGCCGCGACGATCCAGAGCGGGATCGCCACCGTGAGCACCTTGAACTGGATGGCCATGATGCCGTCGAGGGCGGTGATCACCAGGTACGGGCGGTCCCGGAGCGCGATCCAGCGGGGGCCGTGGACGGCGGGGGCGGGGCTGACCGGGGGAAGGAAGACGATGACGGCGGCGGAGGCGGCGAAGAAGACCGCGTTGCCGACGACCATGACCTGGTAGGCGGACTGGCTGCCCACCTGGACGGTCCAGCCCGCCAGCAGGGCCCCGAGGGAGATGCCGATGTTGGAGACCGCCCGGAGGTAGCCCCGGAACTCCTGGGGCCGGTCACCTCCGTAGTGCCTGATGAGCGGACTGCGTGCGGCCAGTCCGGCCGCCTTCGCCCCGGTGGCCGTGGACACGGCGAGGGCGAACGGCCAGAAGCTGTCCGCCAGGAGGAAGCCCGCCGTCGCCAGTGCCTGGACGACGAGCGTGGTGACGTACACGCCGCGCGCCCCGTACCGGTCCGCGAGATGGCCGACGCCGATGCCCACGGCCAGTGAGACGAATCCGGCGATGGCGAGCCCGAGCCCGACCTGGCCCACCGGCAGGTGGACCGACTGCGTGAAGTACAGCACCCCGGCGGTCAGGAAGAGGCCGCTGCCGACGGTGTAGACGAAGTTCGAGGCGGCGAGGATGCGTTGGGGTCGGGTGTCCGGAATCAGCTGGGGCATGAGGGGGCTCCGCGTTCTGGGCAGTCCGTAACGGTCGATGAGGCTTGTTGCACATTACTTGCAATAGCGGGTGCATGGCGATGGTTCGGCCCGACGGGTCGGGACCACTTCGAGACCGCACGGGAAATCTGCCAGTCGCGAGGGTCGAACCGGAGTGGCCGAAGGCGTCCTGTGGGGGAGCGGCCGGAAGTGGACAGCGGCGCATGGGGTGTTCGGCGTGACGTGTGGCGTGTGCTCTCCGGCTCCGGGTCCCCCGCTCCGCAGGTGGCACGCCCCGCCGGACCTGCGGGCGCACTCCTCCCGAGCCGCGGGCGTACGCGCTCCCGGCGCATTCGGGCTGTCGTGCGAGCGCTCCACCAGGAGCGGGAAGCACCCCCGCGAAGTTCCCCAACTGGCCGTCCGGGGCGGGACGGTGCGGTCTAGCGTGGGTATCCGGTGATCAACACCGGGCCCCGGGAACGCTGGGGGCCGGGCCCCACGTACCGAGGACGCAGATGTCCGGACTCCGCGCAGCCCGCCACTCCCCGTCGAGACACGCCGCCACCGGTCCAGGCCGGCAGATACGGCCCCAGCTGATCCGCGCCGCCGTGCTGCCCACGCTCGCCGCCGGGTTCAGCGGGGCCGCCGCGGTGATCTTCACCCTGCAGCTCGGCGGGGGAGCGGGGGACAGGGACGCCCGGCTGTGGCCGGTGCTCACCGGCTGCGCACTGCTGGTGGTCGGCGCGCTCGCCGCGGCCCTGCTCGGGGCCCAGCGCGCGGGCAAGGCCGTCCGGGACCGGTGCGAGGCGCTGCGCCGCTCCAGCGTGCGCGGCCGCCAGGAGCTGCGCGCCGTCGCCGACCGGCTGGAGCGGGGCGAGACCCCGCCGCGTCCGGTCCGCGGCGGCGGCCCGACGGGGCCGGGGCTCGGCGCGGACCCTGCGGGGATCGACGAGTTCTGGCTGCTCTCGCAGGAGTTGCGCGGCGCTCGCGAGCAGGCGCACACGGCGCTCGTACGGCTGGCCGGACCGGTGGCGCCGTCGGACAGCGAACGGAAGGTGGAGGTCTTCGTCAACCTCGCGCGCCGGCTGCAGTCCCTCGTGCACCGCGAGATCTCGCTGCTGGACGACCTGGAGGACACGGTCGAGGACCCGGACCTGCTCAGGGATCTCTTCCATGTCGACCACCTCGCCACCCGCATCCGCCGCCACGCCGAGAACCTCGCCGTGCTCGGGGGCGCCGCGAGCCGCCGCCAGTGGACGCGGCCGATCGACCTGAGCGAGGTGTTGCGCTCCTCCGTCGCGGAGGTCGAGCAGTACACCCGGGTCAAGGTGGTGCCCCCGGCGGGCGGCAGCGTGCGCGGGCACGCCGTCGCGGACGTGGTGCACCTGCTGGCCGAACTGGTCGAGAACGCCACGGTGTTCTCAGCCCCCGACACCGATGTGGTGGTGCGCGCCGAACGGGTCACCGCCGGGATCGCGGTCGAGGTGGAGGACCGGGGGCTGGGCATGCCGGCCGAGGAACAGCACCGGATGAACGCCCTGCTCGGCGACCCCGATCAGATCAGCGTCCGGCACCTGCTCGCCGACGGTCGCATCGGCCTGTACGTGGTCTCGGCGCTGGCCCGCCGGCACGGGATCGCCGTCGAGCTGAAGTCGAACATCTACGGCGGAGTGCTCGCGGTGCTCGTGCTGCCGCAGGAGCTGCTGGGCGCCGCCGCCGCAACCGGCCCGGAAACGGCGCCGCCGCCCCGCCTGGAGCCGGTACGCGTGCCCGCGCCGACCCCTGCCTGGGCCCCCACGAACCCGACCCCCTACCCGGCGCCTCGCCCCACTCCGGCGTCCGAACCCGACGACGCGTCCTGTCCCGAGTACGGTCCCGACGCACGACCCGCACCAGAGCCCGGGCCGACACCCGACCTCGCGCCCCGCCCCGCGTACGGGGCCGGAGCCGCACCGGCGCCGGGCTCCGCACCAGAGCCCGGGCGGACACCCGGCGCTGCGGTTCGGCCCGCGTATAGGGCCGGAGCCGCGCCGGCGCCGGGCTCCGCACCGGGGCCCGGGCCGACACCCGGTGCTGCGGTTCGCCCGGTGTCCGGGGCCGATTCCGTAGCCGAGGCCGGGTCCGGCTCCCGCCTCCGCCCCGCGGGCGCAGCCCTGCCCTCGCCCCGTACCGAGGCATCGCTCGACCCGGAGCCGCCGCCGCTCGTGCCCCGGGCGGGGGCCGCCGGAGCAGCCGCTCCGGTAACGCCCCCCGTCGGGACCGCGCCCCCACCGTTGCCGGTGCGCCGCGCCGGAGCCGCGACCTCGGCCGCTCCGGTCGCATCCACGGGCACGGCCCCCGGCGGAGGCCGGCCCGGGCTCTCGGCCGAGCCCGCCGCAGGCGAGCGGCGGCGGCCCGAGTTGCCGCGGCGGCGGGCGCAGCAGCACCTCGCGCCCCAGCTGCGCGAAGCACCCGCGCCCCGACGGGCGGCCGACGACGCCGAGCAGCCCGTGCACGACCCCGGCCTGATGGCCGCCTTCCAGCGGGGCTTCGGCCTCGCGCAGTCGGAGAACCAGGCATGACCCCGACGATTCCGACCCCGAACCCCAGCAAGGAGCGCACCCCCATGGGCGGCGAAGTGGCGACCAAGACCGGCAGCCGGCTGTCGGACCTCGACTGGCTGCTCAGTGGCCTGGTGCAGCGCGTGCCGTACACGCGCAGCGCCGTACTGCTCACCGCCGACGGGCTCGTGACCTGCGTACACGGCCTGGACCCGGACAGCGCCGACCACATGGCGGCCCTCGCGTCCGGGCTGTACTCGCTCGGCCGCAGCGCCGGTTCCCGCTTCGGGGACGGCGCGGAGGTACGGCAGGTCGTGGTCGAGCTCGACACCGCGCTCGTCTTCGTCTCCGCGGCCGGTTCCGGCACCTGCCTGGCCGTGCTCGCCGACCGTGAGGCCGACGCGGGCGTACTCGGCTACGAGATGGCGATGCTGGTCAAGAGCGTGCGACCGTACCTCGCGGCCCCGCCGCGGCGGCCCGCCGCCGACCCGGAGCGATGAGGGCCCGCGCGAGGGGGGCCTACGCGAAGGGATCGACGTACCGGGACACACCCTGGCTCGACGACTCGGCGGGCCGGGTGATGCGCCCGTACACCGCCAGCGGCGGCCGCACCCGGCCGGGCGTCGCGCTCGACCTGCTGTCCCTGGTGACCGCGACCGGGGTGCGGCCGCGCGTCCCCCTCGGGGCCGAGCACACCCTCGCGCTGCGGATCTGCGCCGGCGCCGCCGCGGTCACGGTCGCCGAGGTGGCCGGGCAGCTGCGGCTGCCGGCGGTGGTGGTGAAGGTGCTGCTGGCCGACTTGATGGAACACGGCGCCGTCGTGGCCCAAGCACCCCGGTTCCCCGTCCCGGTCCCCGTCTCCGGCCCCGGGCCCGGATCCGGCCCCGGATCCGGCCCCGGATCCGGCCCACTCCCCTTCCCCGGCATCGGCGGCGACGCGTTCGCCGCCGCCGACCAGAACCTGCTCCGGGCGGTGCTCGATGGCCTACGCAAACGACTGTGATTCCCCGGCGGCCGTTCCCGCGACCCTGAAGATCCTGGTCGCGGGAGGGTTCGGCGCGGGCAAGACCACCTTCGTGAGCGCGGTGAGCGAGATCGAGCCACTGAGCACGGAGGAGCTGCTCAGCGACCTCGGCGCGGCCGACGATCCGCTGTACGGCGTCGAGGCGAAGTCCACGACCACCGTCGCGCTCGACTTCGGCCGCATCACCCTGGACGAGCGGCACGTCCTCTACCTCTTCGGCACGCCCGGCCAGCACCGCTTCTGGTTCCTGTGGGAGGAGATGTGCGCCGGCGCGCTCGGGGCGGTGGTGCTCGCCGACACCCGCCGGCTCGCCGACTGCTTCCCCGCCGTGGACTTCTTCGAGCGGCGCGGGATCGCCTTCGTCCTCGCCGTGAACGAGTTCGACGAGGGCCACCGCTACGCGCCCGACGAGGTCCGCGAGGCGGTGGGGCTCGGGCCCGACGTGCCCGTCCTGCGGTGCGACGCGCGCCTGACCAGTTCCGGGACGGGCGCGCTGGCCGCCCTCGTCCGCCATCTGCTGTGCCTGTCCAACGAGTCGGGGGAACCGCCATGACCTACTACGAATCGACCGGACACCTGCTCCTCACGCCCGTGGACCGGGAGGCGCCCGCGCGCGTCGTCCGGCTGCGCGAGCTGGGCCTGGGGGAGCGGACGGACCCGGAACTGGACGCCTTCGCGCGACGCGTGGCCGACGCCCTCGCCGCCCCGTACGCGGGGGTCAACTTCGTGGGCGAGGAACGACAGTTCTTCGCCGGCCTGCACCACGCCGCCGACGCCCCGGCGAGCGGATACCCGGCGCGGGTCCTGCCCCGCGACCACGGCTACTGCCCGCACGTGGTCGTACGCCGCCGGGCACTGGTGCTGGAGGACGTACGGGACTTCGCGCGCTTCGCGGGCAACGCGGTCGTGGACGAGAGCGGGGTGCGCTCGTATGTGGGCGCTCCGCTGACGGACCGGCGCGGGATCGTCCTCGGCACGGTCTGCGCGGTGGACGTGGTCCCGCGGCGATGGGGCACGGAGGGCCTGGCCACGGTGAAGGCCCTGGCCGCGGAGCTGGTGGGGCTGCTGCACGAGAGGGAGGACCGGGCGCGGTGAGCCCGGTCCGAGCGCGACTGTCGGTGGCGGGGTCTACGGTCGTGGGACGAGGTTGGCCGGTGGTTCGGAGAGGAGCCGTGGGGATGGCCACGACCGCACAGGACGTCCGCACGATCGCGCTGTCGCTCCCGGACAGCAGCGAAAAGCTCGCCTGGGGCATGCCGACCTTCCGGGTGAGCGGAAAGATCTTCGTCTCGCTGGCCGACGACGACACCTCGATCGGGGTGAAGTGCCCGAAGGAGGACCGGGCGGAGCTGATCGCGGCGGAGCCCGAGAAGTTCTTCGTGCGCGAGGGCCACGACGACAATTACGCCTGGCTCCGAGTCCGCCTGGCGGCGGTGCGGGACACGGACGAGCTGCGCGCCATCCTGACCGACTCCTGGCTCCAGGCCGCCCCGAAGCGCCTGGCCGCCGCCCACCCGGAACTGATCCCCGGCGACAGCGGCTGAGCGGGCGGACGGAAAGGCGCGCGCGACCACCCTCCGAAGTGCGGTATTGTTCTCCTGCGCCTGCAACCGGGGGAAACCCCAGGTCAGCGGGCATCGGGACGTGGCGCAGCTTGGTAGCGCACTTGACTGGGGGTCAAGGGGTCGCAGGTTCAAATCCTGTCGTCCCGACTGTGCGGAAACGCAGGTCGGAGGCCGTTCTCTCATCCATGAGAGGACGGCCTTTCCCGTGCCCGGACTACTGGTCGTCGCGGTGTGGTCGCACGCCGCATCGGCCGGTGGGTGGTGGTCGTCCCGCCGGCGGGCGGCCCCGCCGGTAGGTGTGCGCCCAGTCACAGCGAAGCCCCCCGACGGGCCGGCGGCGCGAATGTCTTCCGCCACGCCACCACGTCCTGGTCGATCCGGACGGCCGGCGCGTCCGGGTGCTCGTTCACCGCACCGGGCGCCGGGAGCGTGTCCGGTACGCCGTCCACCCCGGCGAACGACAGGTCCGTGACCAGCGCAGTTCGCATGGGTAGGTTGGGGCGTGTGCTGAGGGGGAGAGCGGCCGAACTGGCCGAAATGGAGAGGCTGCTGGCGGCGGCGTGGGGCGGCTGCGGCGGGGCGCTGGTGGTGCGCGGCGAGGCGGGCGCCGGCAAGACCGTGCTGCTGGAGGCGGCCGTCGCGGCGGCTGCGGCGGGCGGGGTTCGCGTACTGCGCGGTGCCGGGGTCGAGTCGGAGGCCGAACTGCCGTACGCCGGCCTACAGGTGGTGTTACGGGAGGTGCTCGACCGCGTCGGCCGGCTGCCACAGCGGCAAGCCAGGGCACTGCGCGCGGCCGCCGGCCTGGTGGGCGGCCCGGCCGACGACGACGACGGCGACGGCGACGGGCCGGGCGACCGTTTCCTGGTCGGGGTGGCCGTGCTGACGCTGCTGGGCGAACTGGCCGCGGTACGGCCCGTGGTGGTGCTGGTGGACGACGCGCACTGGCTCGACCACGAGTCGGCGGAGGCGCTGGTGTTCGCGGCGCGGAGGCTGGGCGTCGAGCGGGTGGCCGTGGTGTTCGCCGCGCGGGAGGGCGCCGGGGTGTTCGGCGGCCCCGGGCTCCCCGTGCTGCAGCTCGGCGGGCTGTCCGACGAGGCGGGGACCGCGCTGCTCGCCGACCACGCGCCCGGGCTGCACCCGTCGGTGCGGCACCGGGTGCTCGCGCAGGCCCAGGGCAACCCGCTCGCGCTGGTGGAACTGGCCGCGGCGCTCACTCCAGGCCAGTTGGCCGGCACCGAGCCGGTCAGCGACCAGGAGATCGCGGTGCTGCCGGCCTCGTGGCGGGTGCTGCGGATCTTCGACGAGCGGATCGCCGCCCTGCCCGCGGCCACCCGCACCCTGCTGACCGTGGCGGCCGCCGAACACACCGGCGAACTCGCCCTGGTCGTGAGGGCGGCCGCCCGGCTGGGCGCCACGACGGCGGACCTCGGGCCGGCGGAGGAGGCCGGGCTGATCGGGCCGGGCGCGGGACGGGTGGTGTTCCGCCATCCGCTGGTCCGGGCGGCCGTCTACCAGGGCGCGGGGCTGTCCCGGCGGATGGCGGCGCACCGGGCGCTGGCCGAGGCACTGGCGGACGACGACACCGGCCGCCGGGCCTGGCACCTGGCCGCGGCCACCGCCGGGTACGACGAGGAGGTGGCGGCCGCACTGGAGAAGAGCGCTGAGCTGTTCCGGTCGCGCGGCGGCCGGGCCGCGGTCGCGGCCGCGTACGAGCGGGCCGCGCGCCTGACGGAACATCAGGAGCCCCGCGCCCTGCGGCTGGCCGCCGCGGCCCAGGCGGCCGCCGAGGCCGGACAGTCCGAGCACGCCGCGGCCCTGGCCGACGAGGCGGCGCCGCACCTCGACCGCCCCCGCGAAGCGTCCCGGCTCGCCTCCCTGCGGGCCGGCCTCGCGCACTCCTCGGGCCGGCCGGACGCGGCCCGCCTCGTGCTGGTCGAGGCGGCGGGGGCGGTGGCGCACCGGGATCCCGCCGAGGGCGCACTGCTGGGCTTCGAGGCGATGGCGGCGGCCTGGGACACCCCCGAACCGGCCGTGGCCACCGCCGACACCATGGCGCGGCTGTCCGGACTCGACCTGGGCGGCGGCCCGCTGGTGCGCGGGGCGGCCGGCCTGCACGGCCTGACCACCGGGGACCCGGAGGGCGGCAGCGCGGCGCTGCGGGAGTTCGCCGCGTACGTGGCGGCCGCCGGCCGGGAACGCCGGTTGCCGGACCGCGCCGTGCTCCAGGGCTGGGACATGCTGCTCGGCGACTACCTCGCCGTGCACGAGCAGGCGGCCGCCCTGGACCGGGAGTGCCGGGAACAGGGTGCGGTCGGGGTGCTGCCGCGGGTCCTGCTGCGGCTGGCCCGCTGCCGGCTGTTCCTGGGGCGGCACGGGGACGCGTACGCGACCGCCGTGGAGGGGCTGGAGATCGCCCGCGACACCGGGCACGACCACTACGTCGCGCAGCTCCGCGGCGTGCTGAGCGTACTGGCGGCGCTGGACGGGGACGAGCGGGCCTGCCTCGACCCGCCGGGCGGGGAGTCCGGCCCGGGCGTCCCGCCCAACCCGCTGTGGCACGGGTACGCGCGGGGGCTGCTCGACCTGGGGCAGGGCCGGTACGAGTCGGCGCTGCACCGGTTCGCTGCGGTCACCACCGGCCCCCGGCGGCACGTGGCCATCGCCCTGCACGCCCTGGCGGACGAGGTCGAGGCCGCGGTCCGGCTGGGCAGGCCCGAGGACGCCAGGGAACCCGCCGACCGGTTCGCGCGGTGGGCGGCGGGCATCGGCATGCCGTGGACGCGGGCGGTGGACCTGCGCTGCCGTGCGCTGCTCGCGGCCGCCGGGGAGGGGGGCGGCCCGGTCGGCGCCGAGTCGCCGGCGGGCGTGCTGTACGAACGGGCCCTGGCCGAACACGCCGGTGACGGGCGTCCGTTCGAGCGCGCCCGGACCCTGCTGCTGTACGGCGAGTGGCTACGGCGCGGCCGGCGGCGGGGGGCCGCTCGGAACGTCCTCGCCGAGGCGCTGGAGTCGTTCCAGCGGATGAGCGCCACCCCTTGGGCAGACCGGACGCGGGGCGAACTGCGGGCCGCCGGGGCCGGAACGGAGAGCGCCCCGGCGCGCCCAGGCCGGGCGGGACCGGGCCTGGCGGGGCGGCTGACGGCACAGGAGCTGCAGGTGGTGCGGCTCGCGGCGACCGGCATGAGCAACCGGGACATAGGTGCCCGGCTGTTCATCAGCCCGCGCACCGTCGGCTACCACCTGTCCAACGCCTACCCCAAGCTCGGGGTGGCCTCCCGGGCCACGCTCGCGGGCCTCGATCTCGCGTAGCGGCGGGCGGTGCGGGCCTGCCCCTCCGGCCGGTCGGCCGCCCGGCAGACCGGGAGGCCCGTCCCCCGGCCCGCCCGGCCGTGACCTGGTGAGGGGTGCGGGGCCGTCCCGGTCGACATCCCGTCAGGACCCGGCAGGAACCAGGTCGTTCGACAGATCCGCTCCCCCTCCGCGGTCCGTAGCGTGGCTTCCGTTCGCAGCGCGACACTTCAGCTGCCGGAGCAACCGGGCCGGCGGTCGCGACGAGGAGGTCACCATGAGGATTCTTGTACCGGGAGCGCGCGGCTACATCGGCTCCGCCGTCGTCCGCCGGCTCAGGCAGGAGGGCCACGACGTCGTCCCGTTCCTCCGCACCGGAACGCCCGCGCCGCACGGTACCGAGATCCGGACCGGCGACCTGGCGGACCCGGACTCACTGCGGGCCGCCGTGACGGACGACATCGACGCCGTGGTCGACGTGGCGACGCCCTCGGGCGACGAGGCGGTGGACGCCGCCGCCGTGGACGCGCTGCTGGAGCGGCTGCGCGGCACCGGCCGGGCGTACGTGTACACCAGCGGCATCTGGGTGCTCGGCGCCACCGGGGACCGGGCCGCCGAGGAGGACGCGCCGACCGACGCCATCGACATCGTGGGCTACCGGCCGCGGATAGAGGAGCGGGTGCTCGCCGCGGCCGCCGACGACGTCCGCGCGGTGGTCGTCCGGCCCGGCATCGCCTACGGCGCCGGCGGCGGCATCCCGGCCCTGATGACGGCGTGGGCGCGGGAGCACGGCCACGGCCGCTACGTGGGCCACGCCACCACCCGCTGGCCCATGGTGCACGTGGACGACCTTGCCACGCTGTACGCGCTGGTGGTCGCCAAGGGCACGGCGGGCACCCTGGTCCACGGCGTCGCGCTGGAAGCGGTGCCGGCCGCCGCGCTGGCCGTGGCCGCGGACGTGGCGGCGGGCGGGACGGGCCACGCGGCGCCCTGGCCGACGGCGGAGGCCGCGGGCGTGCTGGGGCTGCCCTTCGCGCAGGCACTGGCCCTCGACCAGACCGTCTCCGGGCAGCGGGCCCGGGCGGAGCTGGGGTGGCGACCCACGGCCGCGTACCCGACCGTGGACCTCGCGGAGGGGTCGTATGTCCGGCAGGACTGAGGACGGCGGGCCGCTCGGGCCCGCGGCGGACGGCACGCCCGCGGACCTCGGCACCGACCCGTCCGCGGTGGACGGCGCGGACCTGCCGATCTGCGGGACCTGCGGCACGCAGTACGCCGCAGCGCGCACCGACTGCCCCGTGTGCCAGGACGAGCGCCAGTACGTGGACCCGGCCGGCCAGCGGTGGACCAGCCTGCGGGAGCTGCGGGCCTCCGGGATGACCGGCCGCTTCGAGGAGGAGGGCCCCGGGGTCCTGGGCGTCGGCAGCAGCCCCCGCTTCGCGATCGGGCAGCGCGCGCTGCTGGTGCGCACCGCGGCCGGCAACGTGCTGTGGGACTGCGCCCCGTACCTCGACGGGGCGATGGTGCGCGGGATCGAGGAGCTCGGTGGGATCGCCTGCATCGCCATCAGCCACCCGCACTTCTACTCGACGATGGCCGAGTGGGCCCGGGCGTTCGACGCGCCGGTGTACCTGCACGCCGCCGACCGGCAGTGGGTGGGCCGGCCGGATCCCCGGCTGCGGTTCTGGAGCGGCGAGAGCCACCGGCTGACCGATGAACTCACCCTGCTCAACCCGGGCGTCCACTTCCCCGGCAGCGCGGTGCTGCACTGGTCGGCCGGGCGCGGGGCGCTGTTCAGCGGCGACGTCCTCAACGTGGGACCGGACCACCGCTGGGTGAGTCTGATGTACAGCTACGCCCAGCACATCCCGGAGCGCCCGGACCGGGTGGAGCGGGCAGCGGCCTTCCTGGACCGGTACAGCTTCGACCGGATCTACGGGGCCTGGTGGGGCCGGGTCGTCACGGCGGACGGGAACGAGGTGCTCCGGCGGTCGGCGGCCCGGTACCTGAGCTTCGAGCGGGCCACGCAGCGACCGGCGGACGTCTCCTAGCCCGGCCGTTCCGGCTCCCGGAGGCGTGCCGTCCTCGGGCGTGGTCTGCTACGAGGGAGGCAGGCAGGCCGCCGGTGCGGCCGTACGGATGTGGGTGGACCCATGAGTACACCTCGGTCGGAGCCGGGCGCGCAGGTGCCGTCCGGGGCGGCGGCGCACCCCGGACGGCACGCCGACTGGCTCGAACTCTTCTTCGACCTCGTGTTCGTCGCCGTCGCCGCCCAGGTGGCTCACGGGCTCCACGGCGACCCCGGGCTGCGCGACTTCGCGGTGTTCCTGGCGCTGTACTTCCCGCCCTGGTGGTTGTGGGCCAACCTCACGGTGTCCTCGAACCTCTTCGCCGACAACAGCCCGCGCCGCCGGTTGCTGATGCTGTTCGCGATGCTCTGCATCGCCGTGATGGCGGCCGCCGTCCCCGAGGCCGACGCCGACCGCGGCTCCGTCTACGCCCTCGGCTATGCCGGAACCCGGCTGGTCCTCCTCGGCCTCTGGTGGCCCGCCACCCGCTTCCCCGAGCCCGATCGCATCCCGCGCTGGCGGCCCCTGAGCTACTGCCTGGCCTCCGGTCTGCTGTGGGCGGGGTCCGCCGTGGTGCCCGCGCCCTGGCAGTACGTGGTGTGGGCCGTGCTGATCGCCGGCGAGATGGCGCTGCTGCTCACCTCGAGGGGCAGGGGGGTGCCCGGCCGCCTGGACACCGGGCACATCGTCGAACGGGTCGGCCTGTTCGTCATCATCGTGCTCGGCGAATCGGTGATCGGGCTCGTGACGTCCGCGGACCACGCGTGGACGCTGCGGGCGGGACTGGTCGGCGCGATCGGCTTCGTACTCCTCGCGACGCTGTGGTGGTCGTACTTCGACTTCGCGTCCACCACCGCCGAACTGATCCTCGGCTCCGCTCAGGGCCGCGAGGCGTACCTCCTGGCCCGCGACATCGGGGGCTTCCTGCACTTCTTCGTCACCGGGGGCGTCCTGTGCATTGCCGGCGGCCTGGCCACCGCCGTCGAGGAGGCCGATCACGCCCACCTGCCGCCCGGCGCCGTCTGGGCCCTGGCCGGCGGCCTGGCCCTCTACCACGCCGCCCACGCCGCGATCGCGCTCCGCTTCCACCGCCCCCTCGCCTCCGTCGCGATCTGGGCCGCGCCGGGCATCGGCATCCCCCTCCTGGTGGCGTGGGCCGCCGGAGCGCTCGCACCCTGGCAGGTCGTCCTGCTCCTGGCCGCCGAGGCCATCGCGCACCTCTTGTACGCCCGGCGGGTACAACGCCGCCGCATCGCGAAGGCCGCGGACGGCTCCCATCGCTAGGGCATGACCGGGCGGCCCGTCTGGAGTTCCAGGGGGCCCGTGTTCGTGGTGCGGGCCGTCAGGGAGGCTTCGATCTGGCGGCGCAGGGCGGCTTTGACGAAGTCGCGGAGTTCCGTGCGGGGTACGGCGCGCCACGCGAGGAGTTCGACGGGGTCCAGGCGGATCCGGGCGAGGGTCGGGGTGTCGAGGGTGCCGCCGTCGTAGAGGAAGCGGATGCGGGCGGGGCGGCCCGGTTTGTGGGACCAGTTCACGGCGAGGAGGCGGCCCGGGGCGAGGTCGAGGCCGAGTTCCTCCCGGACCTCCCGGCGGGCGGCCGCGCGCGGGCTCTCGCCCAGGTCGCTGTCGATGCCGCCGCCGGGGAGGTGCCAGCGGCGGGTGCTGCCGTACGCGGGGCGGACCAGCAGGATCCGGCCCTCGGCGTCGGTGAAGAGGACGCTCGCCGCCGTCAGGGCCTTGGGGCGGTTGGCGCGGTGGCTGGCGGCGTCGAGGGCGCCCGCGTGGCCCAGGGCGGCCCGGCGGGCCGGGTCCAGGCCGGCCGGGGAGCCGGGCTGGGGCACGCCGTCCACGAGGTGGGCGAAGGAGCCGGCGTGCAGGGCGGCCAGGCCGGCGCGCAGCCGGGGCGCGATCCGGGCCGGGAGGGCCTCGTACGCCTCCTCGGGCGGTAGCCAGCGGGCCTCGGTGATCTCGCCGTCCGGGAAGGAGATCGCCGAGGCCTCCCGCGGTGTCAGCGGGCCGACGAGGTGGACGTGCACGATCAGTGCGCGACCGAGCGTGCCGGGCGGTCGGGAGTCCACGGCCAGCAGCCGCCCGACGGGGGTGAGGAGGTCCAGCTCCTCCTTCAACTCGCGGGCCAGGCCCTGTTCCGGGGTCTCGGTGTCCTCGACGGTGCCGCCGGGCAGTTCGAGGTCGGCCTTGTACGAGGTGGTCAGTACGAGCACCCGCCCGCGGGTGTCCAGGACGATCCCGGTGGCGGCCACGAGCGGGGCCGGCTGGGCGGCGTAGTACGCGCGCACCTCGTCGGCGGAGGGGCGGTCGTCGGGCACGGCGGGCTCCATGGGGTCGGTGATCCGCACTATGCCACGGGCCGGGCGGGGCCCCGTGTTACGGCCCGCACCGGCCCGCGGGTGTCAGGCTCGGGCCAGGAGCAGGCCGCCCATCGTCACCATCGTCGCGGCGACGAGGCCGTCCAACACCCGCCAGGCCGAAGGGCGGGAGAGCAGGCCGCTCAGCAGCCGGGCCCCGTAGCCCAGGGTGGAGAACCAGGTCAGGCTGGCCAGGCCGGCCCCGATCCCGAAGGCCCAGCGCAGGTCGCCGCGGTCGGCGGCGAGGGAGCCGAGCAGCAGGACGGTGTCCAGGTAGACGTGCGGGTTGAGCCAGGTCATGGCCAGGCAGGTCAGTACGGCGGCCCGGCGGCCGGATGCGGGGGAGGCGCCGTCCGCGGTGAGCGCGGCGCCCGGCGTGGGTCGCAGGACACGGCGGGCCGCGAGGACTCCGTAGCAGATCAGGAACCCGCCGCCCGCGATGCCGACGGCCGTGAGGGCGGCCGGCCAGGCGGTCACGAAGGCGCCGACTCCCGCGACGCCGAGGGCGATGAGGAGCGCGTCGGAGACGGCGCAGATGGCGACCACGGCGAGGACCGCGTGCCGGCGCGCGCCCTGGCGGAGGACGAAGGCGTTCTGCGCGCCGATGGCGACGATGAGCGAAAGACCGGTGCCGAAACCGGCGAGGGCCGCCGTGATGATGCCGTGTGTCATGCATCCGACCGTAGGCAGCCGAATCTGTTCAGTACAGCTAAAGATTTTTACGTACCATTAGCGCTCGTGATGGAAGAACTTCCCCTGGACCAGGTGCGTACCCTCCTCGCCGTGGTGGACGAGGGCACCTTCGACGCCGCGGCGGCGGCCCTGCACGTGACGCCGTCGGCGGTCAGCCAGCGGGTCAAGGCCCTGGAGCAGCGGACCGGGCGGGTCCTGCTGATGCGTACGAAGCCGGTGCGGGCCACCGCGTCCGGGGAGGTGGTGATCCGCTTCGCCCGCCAGCTGGCCCGCCTGGAGCGTGACGCGCGGGCCGAGCTGGGGATGGCCGACGGGACGGGCCCGGTGCGGCTGCCGATCGCGGTGAACGCGGACTCGTTGGCCACCTGGTTCCTGCCGGCGCTGGCGCGGGTGCCGCAGGACCCGCCGGTCTGCGTCGAGCTGCACCGCGAGGACGAGGCGCACACGACGGAGCTGCTGCGCGAGGGGCAGGTGATGGCGGCGGTGACCTCCTCGCCCGACCCGGTGGCGGGATGCGCCTCCCGGCTGCTGGGGCTGGCGCGGTACCTGCCGGTGGCGAGCCCCGCCTTCGCGGACCGACACCTGACGGGGGCCCCGGAGCGGGACCTGTGCGTGGCGCCGACCATCGTGTTCGACCGGAAGGACGACCTCCAGGACGCGTTCGTGCGCGCGTTGACGGGGGACCCGGCGGCCGGCGCCGGGGCGGTGCGGCACTACATCCCGACCTCGGAGGGGTTCCGCGACGCGGTGGTCGCCGGCCTGGGCTGGGGACTGGTGCCGGAGCAGCAGTCGGGGCCGCTGGTGCGGGAGGGGAAGCTGGTGCTGCTGGCGCCGGGCCGGCCGATGGACGTACCGCTGTACTGGCAGCAGTGGAAGCTGGACTCCCCGGCGCTGTCGACGGTGGCCGAGGTGATCGGGGCGGCGGCCCGCGAGGCCCTGCGTCGTCCCCCTGGGAACGGGTCGTAGGCTGCGGGGCATGGAGTCCTACACGATCGGTCAGGCGGCACGGCTGCTCGGCGTCAGCGTCGACACGGCGCGGCGCTGGGCGGATGCCGAACGGTTCCCCACCCGCAGGGAGGGCACGCGACGCATGGTGGACGGGCCGGACCTGGCCGCCTTCTGCGTCGAGGCCGCGCAGGAGGGCGCCGATGGCGAGGAGGCCCCGTACACCTCGGCGCGCAACGCCTTCCCCGGGATCGTCACGGGGGTGAAGCTGGGGACGGTCACCGCGCAGGTGGAGATCCAGGCCGGCCCGCACCGCATCGTGTCACTGCTGACCCGGGAAGCGGTGGAGGAGCTCGGGCTGGAAGTCGGCGCGCGGGCCACGGCGCGGGTGAAATCGACGAGCGTGTTCGTCGACCGCGTCTGAGGTGACCCGAGCCGACCCGGCCCGACCTCGTTGCGAGGGGGTCCGGACGGCGGTGGCAGACTGGCCGCTGATCCGCCGAAGGGGAGTACGTCGTTGTCCATGTTCAGCAACCTGCGCCGGGCCGTCCGCCGTGGCTACCGGCGGGCGGTCGACCTCAGCCACCCCGCCCGCTCCCCGCTCGGCAGCGCGGTGGTCAACTGCGTGGTCTACCAGGACGGCGTACGGCAGGACGGCTGCGCGGAGGCGGAGGAGGCGCTGCGCCGGGTCCGCAAGACGGGCGAGGGCTTCGTCTGGATCGGCCTGCACGAGCCCTCGCAGGAGGAACTCGCCGGGCTCGCGCGGCTGTTCGGCCTGCACCCGCTCGCCGTCGACGACGCGGTCAACGCGCACCAGCGCCCCAAGGTGGAGCGCTACGACGACACGCTGTTCGCCGTCTTCAAGACCGTGCGGTACGTCGAGCACGAGGAGCTCACCGCGAACAGCGAGGTCGTGGAGACCGGCGAGCTGATGGCCTTCACCGGCGAGGACTTCGTCATCACCATCCGGCACGGCGGCCGCGGCACCCTCGGCCCGGTCCGCGAGGCCCTGGAGGCCGCTCCGGAGCAGCTGGCCAAGGGTCCGGCGGCGGTACTGCACGCCATGGCCGACCACGTGGTCGACGACTACGTGGCCGTCACGGACGCCGTGCAGAGCGACATCGACGCCGTGGAGACCGCGGTGTTCAGCGAGCACGGGGGCCGCGGCGACGCCGGTCGGATCTACCAGCTCAAGCGTGAACTCCTGGAGCTGCGGCGGGCGGTGGCGCCGCTGAGCCGACCGCTCCAGCAGCTGGCCACGCAGCCGATACCGGTCATCCCGCCGGAGGTCCGCGCCTACTTCCGGGACGTCGCCGACCACCTCGCCCGGGCCACCGAGCAGATCGGCGCCTACGACAACCTCCTCGACTCCATCCTCCAGGCGCACCTCGCGCAGGTGACCGTCGCCCAGAACGAGGACATGCGCAAGATCACGGCATGGGCGGCGATCGTCGCCGTCCCGACCATGGTCTGCGGGGTCTACGGCATGAACTTCGACCACATGCCCGAACTGCACTGGACCTACGGATACCCGCTCGTCCTGGGTGTCATGGTGATCGCCTGCTTCGTCATCCACCGAGGCTTCCGGCGCAACGGCTGGCTCTGAGCAGCTGCCGAAAAGCCGGTGAGCGCGGACGGGGGCCGTCTATAGGGTCCGCCTGTATCTGACGATCACTCGGGACGGGCGGTTCGAACATGGAGCGGATACCGGAGGAGCCGGACGGCGGCGCACTGGTCGGCGAGCGGGTACGGCTGGAGCCGCTCGCGCACCGGCACCACGACGGGCTGTGCGAAGCGATCCGGGACGGGAAGCTGTGGGAACTCCCGGTGACCATCGTGCCGCACCCCGAGGACGTGCCCGCCTTCATCGACGAGGCGCTGGCGGCACGTGAGGCCGGTACGCAGATCGCCTACGCGACGGTGGACCTCGCGAGCGGCCGGATCGCCGGCTCCACCCGGCTGATGGTGATCAACCGGACGTACCGGCGGCTGGAGATCGGCTTCACCTTCCTCGGCGCGTCCTGGCAGGGCACCGGTCTGAACACCGAGGCCAAACTGCTCATGCTCACGCACGCCTTCGAGGCGATGGGCATGAACCGGGTCGAGCTCCTCACCGACGTGCGCAACGGCAGGTCGCGGGCCGCGATCGAGCGGCTCGGCGCGACGCACGAGGGGGTGCTGCGCCACCACATGGTCATGCCGGACGGCTGGATCCGTGACACCGCCGTCTACAGCATCACGCGCCCCGAATGGCCGGACGCCAAGCGGGGGCTGACGGACCGTCTGCTCGGAACCCGGCGGCCGCAGGGGTCTTGAGGAAAGGCCGCACGGGCTGGTAGTAAAGTTTCCTAACGAAACAGGGAAGCCTCAACCACCCCACGGAGGCCTTGTGTTCACCCCCCACCGCAAGACGCCGGCCATCGCGGTCGTACTCGGCTGCGCACTCCTCGCCGCACCGGTCACCGCCCACGCCACCGCCCCCACCGCGCATGCCGCCGAGAGCCCCACCGCGGCCTCCGCGGTGGTGGCGGCGGCCGTGGGGCTCGACGATCCGGCGAAGAAGGAGCTCGCCATGAAGATCGTCTCCAGCGCGGAGAACTCCTCGCTGGACTGGAAGGCGCAGTACAAGTACATCGAGGACATAGACGACGGCCGCGGCTACACGGCCGGGATCATCGGGTTCTGCTCCGGCACCGGCGACATGCTCGACCTCGTCGACTACTACACCGAGATCAAGCCGGGCAACGTCCTCGCCAAGTACCTGCCGGCGCTGCGCGAGGTCGACGGCACCGACTCGCACCAGGGCCTCGACCCGAACTTCACGAAGGACTGGGCGAAGGCGGCCCAGGACAGCGCCTTCAGGAAGGCCCAGGACCACGAGCGCGACCGGGTCTACTTCAACCCGGCCGTGAAGCAGGGCAAGGCCGACGGGCTGGACGTACTCGGCCAGTTCATCTACTACGACGCCATCGTCATGCACGGCGACGGCACGGATTCCACGAGCTTCCGCAACACTCGCAAGCGCGCCCTGTCCAAGGCCAAGCCCCCGTCGCAGGGCGGCGATCAGACCGCGTACCTGAACGCCTTCCTCGACGCCCGGGTCTGGGCGATGAAGCAGGAGGAGGCCCACAGCGACACCAGCCGCGTCGACACGGCCCAGCGGGTCTTCCTCAGGAAGGGCAATCTGAACCTCGACACCCCCCTCGACTGGAAGGTCTACGGAGACTCCTTCCACATCGGCTGACGAGGCAAAGGACCTTGACCGGGCAGTAACATCCGCATAAATTCTGCCCCGGCTTGCTCCAGAAGGACTGGCCCACCACCCGTCCTCTGGGGGGACTCGTGCACTACTACACCGACGTCCTGAAGAAGTACGTCGTCTTCGCCGGCCGTGCGCGACGCCAGGAAGTCTGGATGTTCGTCCTGTGCAACATGGTCGTCGAGGCGGTCGTCCTGACGCTCGACATCGTGCTCGGCGCCAAGTTCATCCTGTACGCGGTCTACACCCTGGCGATCCTGCTGCCGGCCATCGCCCTCACCGTGCGCCGGCTGCACGACCTCGGCAAGGCCGGCTGGTGGTACTTCATCAACTGCATCCCGATCATCGGCTGGATCTGGATGCTGGTCCTGATGGCCACCGAGGGGCAGCCGCACGAGAACAAGTACGGTCCCAGCCCCAAGTCGATCCACCGGGTGCCGAGCCTCGTCTGACGAACCTCGTTCGGCGAACCACGTCTGACGAGCCACCTCTGACGGGCCACGTCAGACGAGTCGCGCCCGCGCGCGTCCCCGAGCGCCGCCCCGACGGAACACGTCGGCGGCGGCGCTCTCGCGTGACGTGTGCGATACGCCTCACCCCGACCTTCGGGCAGGGGCTGTCCAGACCGGCCCGATCACGAGATATCTTGATGTCGAGCAATGTTGCAGACGAGAGACGCAGACTGTGGAGCGGAGCATCCGGTGACTGACTCGACCATCATCTACACGCACACTGACGAGGCCCCGGCCCTCGCGACGTATTCGTTCCTGCCTGTGATCCAGGCCTACGCGTCGACGGCCGGTGTGAATGTCGAGACCCGTGACATCTCCCTGGCCGGTCGGATCATCGCCAGCTTCCCGGAGTACCTCCAGGAGAGCCAGCGGATCGCCGACGCCCTCGCCGAGCTCGGCGAGCTGGCGAAGACGCCGGAAGCGAACATCATCAAGCTGCCCAACGTCTCGGCCTCGATCCCGCAGCTGAAGGCCGCGGTCGCCGAGCTCCAGGGCCAGGGCTACGCCCTCCCGGACTACCCGGACGACCCGAAGACCGACGAGGAGCGCGAGATCCGCGCCCGCTACGACAAGGTCAAGGGCAGCGCCGTCAACCCGGTCCTGCGCGAGGGCAACTCCGACCGCCGCGCCCCCGCCTCGGTGAAGAACTACGCGAAGACGCACCCGCACCGCATGGGCGCCTGGACCCCCGAGTCGAAGACGAACGTCGCCACCATGGGCGAGAACGACTTCCGCTCCACCGAGAAGTCCACCGTGATCGCCGAGGCCGGCACCCTGCGCATCGAGCACGTGGCCGCCGACGGCGCCACCACCGTGCTGCGCGAGTCCGTACCGGTGCTCGCCGGTGAGGTCGTGGACGCGTCCGTCCTGCACGTCGACGCGCTGCGCACCTTCCTGAACGACCAGATCGAGCGGGCCAAGGCCGAGGGCGTCCTGTTCTCCGTGCACCTCAAGGCCACGATGATGAAGGTCTCCGACCCGATCGTCTTCGGCCACGTGGTCCGCGCCTTCCTCCCGAAGACCTTCGCCCGCTACGGCGAGACCCTCGCCGCCGCCGGCCTGTCGCCCAACGACGGCCTCGGCGCCATCCTGAACGGCCTGGGCGCCCTGCCCGACGGCGACGCGATCAAGGCCTCCATCGACGCCGAGATCGCCGAGGGCCCGGCCCTCGCCATGGTCGACTCCGACAAGGGCATCACCAACCTGCACGTGCCGTCCGACGTCATCGTCGACGCCTCCATGCCGGCCATGATCCGCACCTCCGGCCACATGTGGGGCCCGGACGGCGCCGAGGCCGACACCCTCGCCGTCCTCCCGGACAGCAGCTACGCGGGCGTCTACCAGGCCGTCATCGACGACTGCCGCGCGCACGGCGCGTTCGACCCGTCCACCATGGGCTCGGTGCCGAACGTCGGCCTGATGGCCCAGAAGGCCGAGGAGTACGGCAGCCACGACAAGACCTTCGAGATCGCCGCCGCGGGCACCGTCCGCGTCGTCGACGCCGCGGGCAACGTGGTCCTGGAGCAGGAGGTCGCCGCCGGTGACATCTTCCGCGCCTGCCAGACCAAGGACCTGCCGATCCAGGACTGGGTCAAGCTCGCCGTCACCCGCGCCCGCGCCACCGGCAACCCGGCCGTCTTCTGGCTGGACGAGGGCCGCGCGCACGACGCGCAGCTGATCGCCAAGGTCAAGACGTACCTGGCCGACCACGACACCGAGGGCCTGGACATCAAGATCCTGTCCCCGGTCGAGGCCACCGCCTTCTCCCTGGAGCGCATCCGCCGCGGCGAGGACACCATCTCGGTGACCGGCAACGTGCTGCGCGACTACCTGACCGACCTCTTCCCGATCCTGGAGCTGGGCACCAGCGCCAAGATGCTGTCGGTCGTCCCGCTGATGAACGGCGGCGGCCTCTTCGAGACGGGCGCCGGCGGCTCCGCCCCGAAGCACGTCCAGCAGCTGGTCAAGGAGAACTACCTGCGCTGGGACTCGCTCGGCGAGTTCTTCGCGCTCGCGGCCAGCTTCGAGCACCTCGCCACCACCACCGGCAACGCCCGCGCCCAGGTGCTGGCCGACACCCTGGACCGCGCGACCGGCACCTTCCTCAACGAGGACAAGTCGCCGAGCCGCAAGCTGGGCGGCATCGACAACCGCGGCAGCCACTTCTACCTCGCCCTGTACTGGGCGCAGGAGCTGGCCAAGCAGACCGACGACGCCGAGCTGGCGACGGCCTTCGAGCCGCTCGCCAAGACCCTGGCCGAGCAGGAGCAGACCATCGTCTCCGAGCTCATCGCGGTGCAGGGCTCCCCGGCGGAGATCGGCGGCTACTACCAGCCCGACGCCGTCAAGGCGGCTGCGATCATGCGCCCGTCCGCGACCCTCAACAGCGCGCTGGCCCTCCTCGGCTGAGGCGGCTGACGCTCGCGTGATCCGCCCCGGTCGGCCTCGTGCCGGCCGGGGCGGACCCGTTCCCCGGACCCGTTCCCCGGACCCGTTCCCCGGACCCGTTCCCCGGACCCGTTCCCCGGACCCGTTCCCCGGACCCGTGTTCCCCCGGCCGGGGGAGACCGTCAGAGCCGGTGGACCCGTTCCGCGTCCAAGCCCAGCGGCGACCGCCCGGCGGCGAGGATCCGCAGGCCCGGGGCGGCGGCGAGCAGGTCCCGCAGCCAGGCCAGGGCGTCCGTGCCGAGCTGATCCGCGCCGTCGAGGACGAGCAGCATGTCCCGCTCCGCCAGCCAGGAGCCGACGTTCGCCGTCCGCCCGCAGGGCTGGAACGGCATCCCGGGTACGCAGCCCAGCTCGGCCGTCAACTCGCGCACTCCGAGCCGGCCGCGGGCGGGCTCCATGGCGACGACGGCGACCCCGTCGTAGAAGTTCGACACGAGCCGCCGCGCGATCTCCCGCACCAGCAGGCTCCGCGGTTCGCGGAACCCGCCGGCCACGGTCAGCACCCGCCCGCGTCGGACGGCGGTCAGCAGGCGGGACATCTCGACGGATGTCGCGGGCAGTGTTCCGGACGACGACCCTGAATCCCTCATCGGCACGATGCCCCCCATTGCATGCGTGACCAAGCGCGGCAACGGGGTTCAATCAGGCCGCGTGACGACGATTATGCGCCACCAGCGTCGGAAGACCAGCGGAATGTCGTATTCCTGCGCGAGTTACCGACGCCGGTGGCGACGGGCCTGGTCACGACCACCCAGCAGGTCGGCCTCACCATCGGCATCCCCCTGCTGATCGCGCCCAGGTGGCACATGCTGGCCAGCGACACCGTCACGGTCGCCAACAGCGCGCCCGACTCCGCTCCCATGGCGAGCAGCCCGGCGGTGAACGCGCCCTGGCCGACCAGGGAGCCGGCCAGGGTGCGGCGGGCGCCGAAGCGGCCGATGACCCTCGGCGCGTACGAACCGGCGAGGACGGAGGCGATGCCCTGGACGCCGAAGACCAGACCCGTACGGAACGCCGACAGCCCCAGCGTCTCCTGGAGGTAGAGGGTCAGCACGAAGACGACCGTCGACATCATCGAGAACGTGACCAGACCGCCGAGATTGCCCCAGGCGACCGTGCGCCGCTTCAGCATCGCCGGTGAGACCAGCGGGGCCGAGGACCGCGACTCCGCCACGACGAACGCGACCAGCAGGGCCGGCCCGACGACCAGCGTGCCCCAGACGTCCACGCCGCCGAAGCCGCGCTGGGCCGCCGTCGTCAGGGCATAGATCAGCGCCAACAGAGCGCCGGTAACCGTGACGGCCCCCGCCCGCGCGGGGCCGCTCGGTCGTGCGAGCGCCACCATGAACTGAGGGCGCAGAGGACGAAGAGGACCAGCGTCGCAGATGAGCCGAGGTTTCCTGGGCGATCCTGGGTTTCCCTGGATCGTCGGAAGGCGGACCCGTGGTATCGGGCGAGGTGTGGACCCTCACCGGTGGGTCGCGGTCCGTGCCGCTGGCCGCTGCGCGGTGCTCATCGTGTGCGGTACCTGCCGCCTGTGGCGCCGCTGGCCGCGGCGATTCGGAAGCTGGGGCAGCCGCCCCGCCGGACGCTTTCCACCCGGTTTGGGCCCGGGTGGGGCGGGGACCCCGCGTCGCTTTCCTGGGCGCGGGGCGGATTCTCATCAAGACCGGACTCACTCCGGCCTCGCCAACACCGCCACGCTACGGGCACGACGGAAGCGACCACACCCCACCACCGCAACTCTCACCCGAAAGTGTCACGGAACGACAAACGCCACCCACTCATCGCGCAGCTGTGCAACCCAGCGATGCCCAGGATTCTCAGCCCAATCGAGGTGTCGCACACGACCCTGGCCCGGCCGGAGAGCCGGCTGCTCTCGGGAGCCGCCGCGCGGGTCGGGTTGGTTGTCGCGTGTGTCGATCGCCATGTCCACCACCTTCGTGGCACGGGAATGCCCGTGGAGAGTGGGAACTTATCCTGTTGGCGGCACCACCAGGCAGCCGGACAGGGGGACTCCGTGGCCACACCGATCGACGAGCACCGACGCACCGAGCTGCGCGGTTTCCTGATGAGCAGACGGGCCCGGATCACCCCGACCGAGGCCGGTCTGCCGGACGGCGGGGCCCGCCGTCGTACGCCGGGCCTACGCCGGGAGGAGGTCGCCGTGCTCGCCGGCGTCGGGGTCTCCTGGTACCAGTGGCTCGAACAGGGCCGTGACATCACGGTGTCCGCGCAGGTCCTGGACTCGGTGGGGCGGGTGCTGAAGCTGACCAGCGCCGAACGCCGGCACCTGTACGTACTGGCCGGGCTCAACCCGCCCGCCCTGGAGGTCGCCCCGGCGGACCGGGACATGTGCGAGGGCCTGAAGCGGCTGATCGACGCGTGGATGCCGTTCCCCGCGCACATCATGGACGCGTACTGGAACACGGTGATGTACAACGACGCGGCCGCGCTGGTGCTCGGGATGCGCCCGGAGATCGTGCAGAACTGCCTGATCGCCTTCTTCACCGACCCCCTCTACCGGTCGCGCTCCGCGCACTGGGAGGAGAACGCCGGCAACGTGGTGGCCCAGTTCCGGGCCGCCTGCTCGGAGCACCCGCACGACGAGGGGTTCCGGGCCGTGGTCGAGGAGGCCCGGGAACTCAGCCCGGAGTTCGCCGAGTTGTGGGACCGGCAGGACGTGCGCCCCAGCGGCCAGACCAAGAAGCAGATGGAGCATCCGGTCGTCGGCGCGCTCCACGTGGAGTCGACCCAACTGCGCGTGCCGGCCCGCCCCGACCTGTCGATCGTGCTGCACACCCCGCTGCCGGGCACCGACACCGCCGAGAAGCTGGAATGGCTGACCTCGCCGGAGGGCCGGCGGGGCTCGATGTACCCCATAGCGGGCTGAGCCGGCGCGCGAAGCGTGCGGGAGGGACCAGGATGACGGCGCACCGGCGAGCAGCCCGGCGGGCAGGGCCACGGGCCGAACGGGCAGAACGGGTCGAACGGGAGGGCCGGGCCGCCCGAACCTCGGGGCAGGGGTACGAGGCTCCCGCGCGGCCCCGGTCGCACCGGCGTCGCGGCGGCTCCCGGGGCCGCCGGCCGCTGCTGCTCCTGGTCTGCGGATTCCTCCTCGTCGGCGTCTGCGCGGCCACCGGGATCGCCTGGGACCCCTTCACCACCGACTCCGCGGGGAGGGGAGCCACCGCCGCCATCGGCACGCCCTGGTCGACCCCGCCCGCCATCACCACCCCACCCGCCGGGGCCGGGCCGGCGACCCCGCAGCCGGCCGAGAGCGCGCCGCCCACCCAGAACGCGTCCGCCGGGGCCGGACCCGGCGCCGCCCCGGAGACGCGGGCCCTGCCCTTCGACCTGCCCCGGCCGGCCACGCTGCGTTCCGGCGAAGCGGGCAGGAAGCTGGTCTTCGCGCACTACTTCACCCCGTACCCGCTCTCCCTCGACAACGAGAGCGCCGACAACGACTACTACACCCGCAACTACCTGAACCCGCGGGGCGAGAACGGAAAGCACGGGACGTACGGCGGACTGCTCCGCGACCGGCCGCTGCCCGTGGCGCCCCGGACCGGCGACTGGGAGTACGCCAACCTCCAGCAGGAGGTGCGCACGGCCGGCGCGGCCGGTATCGACGGGTTCACCCTCGACCTGCTCTCGCTCTCCGGCAAGAACTGGGAACGCTGCAACCGGCTGATGGCCGCCGCCCATTCGGTGGACCCGGGGTTCAAGGTCATGCTGATGCCCGACATGACCTCGCTGCGGACCGACGACCCGGCCGTGCTCGCCGAGGCGGTCGCCGAGCTGGGCCGGGCCCCGGCCGCGCACCGGCTCCCGGACGGCCGGCTCGTCGTCTCCCCCTTCAAGGCGGAGACCAAGAGCGTCGCCTGGTGGACCGAGGCCCTGGAGCTGCTCCGGACGCGCCACGGCATCCGCACCGCCTTCGTCCCGCTCTTCCTCGACTTCGGCGCGCACAGCGGGGAGTTCGCCCCCATCAGCCACGGGTTCTCCGAATGGGGCAGCCGGAGCTACGTCGGCCAGGAGGGCTCCACGCGCGACGTGCGACGGGCCCACGACGCGGGCAAGATCTGGATGCAGCCGGTGTCCGTGCAGGACGCCCGCCCCAACCAGGGCATCTACGACGAGGCCGGCAACACCGCGACCCTGCGGGCCACTTGGGAGCGGGCCATCGAGGACGGCGCCGACTGGGTGCAGCTCACCACCTGGAACGACTACTCCGAGGGCACCCAGTTCGCGCCCTCCCTGCACAACGGGCACACCTACCTGGACCTGAGTTCGTACTACCTGACCGTGTTCAAGACCGGCAGCCGGCCGAAGATCGTCCGGGACACGCTGTACCTGACCGCCCGCACCCAGTTCGCGTCCGCCGATCCGACGGGCGCGCAATCCCTGCTGATGTCACTGCGCAAGGGCAGCGCCGCGGCCCGGGACACCGTGGAGGTGCTCAGCTTCCTCACCGAGCCCGCGGTCGTCCGTACGGCCGTCGGCACGTCGAAGGACACCCATCGGGCCCCGGCCGGGCTCCACTCCGAACTGCTGCCGCTGAAGCCGGGCACCAGCACGGCGCAGGTGGAGCGGGACGGGAAGCCCGGGGCGGGGGTGGAGCTGCCGTACCCGGTCGACCGCACGGTCGAGGTGCAGGACCTCCAGTACTACGGAGCGACCAGCGGGCGGAAGCCGTAGCGCCTCAGTGCCCCGCCAAGCGCCCCGCCAAGGGCCTCGTCAGGGGCTGACGAATTCGGGCTGGTCGAGCAGGCGCAGCCAGCTTCCGTCGGACTGGCGGCGCACCACCTGGGCGCGGGCGCCGGAGCCGTCCTTCGGCGGGGTCGACGTGAGCGCGATGCCGTCGGCGAGCAGGGTCGGCAGCGGAGCCTCCTGCTCGAAGACCGGGCGGTGCGCGAGGACCCGCTCCCACAGGACGCGGATCGCCTCGCGGCCCACGGTCCGCTCGCCGGCCGGGTAGGCCATCACCGCGTCCTCCTCGTAGAGGGCGGCCACCCCCGCGGCGTCTCCGGCATTGGAGCGCTCGACGAACAGGCGGGTGATGTCCTCGGGGCGCATGGCCTTCTCGTACGTCTCGTACACGGTTCCTCCGTCATCGCCGGGCTGATGTCTCCAGGGTGGTCGACCATGAATCAGAAGTCCAACAGATGGATCTTCTGAGAGCTAGAATCTCCAGTCATGGAACTGAGGCAGCTCGAATACTTCGTGGCCGTCGCCGAGGAGCAGAACTTCACCCGGGCGGCCGAGCGCGTGCACATCAGCCAGTCCGGTGTCAGCGCCCAGATCCGCCAACTGGAACGGGAGCTCGGCGCCGAGCTGTTCGACCGTTCGGGCCGCTCCGCCACGCTCACCGCCGCCGGAGCGGCCGCCCTCGCTCCCGCCCGGGCCGCGCTCGCCGCCGCCGAGGCGGTCGGCCAGGCGGTGGGGGAGGTGTCCGGCCTGATCCGGGGCCGGATCACGGTCGGCATGGTCGTCGGCTGCACCGTCACGCCCCTGTTCGAGGCCCTCGCCGCGTTCCACCGGGCCCACCCCGGCGTGGAGATCACCCTGCTGGAGGAGAATTCCGACCGGCTCGTCGAAGGCGTGCGCGCGGGCACCGTCGACCTGGCCCTCATCGGGACCGCGACCGCGAACCCCGCCGGGCTGGAGGCGCTGACCATCGTCAGCGAGCGGCTCGTCGTCCTGGTTCCGCCCGGCCACCCGCTGGCGGTCCGGCGGCGCGGGGTGGCCCTGCGCGACCTGGGCTCCCACCCGATCGTGTGCATGCCGCCGGGCACGGGGCTGCGTACGGTGTTCGACCAGGCCTGCGCCGCACAGGGAATCAAACCGGTGATCGCCCTGCAGGCCGGAGCCGCGGACGCCATCGCCGACCTCGCCGCCCGCGGGCTCGGTGTCGGCGTGCTCAGCGAGTCCATGGCCGCGAGCCACCGCGACCGGCTCACCGCCCTCCTCATCGACGACGTCGACATCCCGGCCCTGCTCTCCCTGGTCTGGCGCGGCACGCCCGATCCCGCCGTGCGCGAGCTCGTGGCCCACGGCCGCCGGGCCTTCGCGGGCGGACTACCGGCCGCCGCCGCGGCGGGGGATGATCCGGGGGACAGCCGCTCCGCATCCACGGAGGACCCGTGACCGAGTCGATACGCCCCGCCGAGGGCGAGTTCCCCGGCGAGTTTCCCGCCGGGTTCCCGGCCGAGTTCCCCGGCGGGCGGGCCCTGTTCCGCCTGGATCCCGGCGTCGCGCACCTCAATCACGGCTCCTTCGGGGCGGTGCCGATTCCCGTGCAGGAGGCCCAGGCCGCGCTCCTCGCGCAGGCCCACGCCGATCCCGACGCCTTCTTCCTCGCCGTCCCGGACCGGCTGGCCGCGGCCCGCGCCCGGATCGCCGTACACCTCGGCGCCGAACCCGAGGGGATCGCCTTCGTCTCCAACGCCACCGAAGGCGCCAACCTCGCGCTCGACGCGATCCCCTTCGCCGAGGGCGACGAGATCCTGGTCAGCGACCACGGCTACGGAACCGTCGTCGCGGCCGCCGCCCGCCGGGCCCCGGTCACCACCGTCGCGCTCGACCCCCACCTGCCCGACGAGGACGCCGTACGGGAGGCCGTGCTGGCCGCGCTGACCCCCCGTACCAAGGTGGCCGTGCTCGACCACGTCAGCTCGCCCACCGCCCGGATCATCGCCTCGCCCCGACTCCTCGCCGACCTGCGGGAACGCGGGGTCACCAGCGTCGTCGACGGCGCCCACGCCCCCGGCATGCTCGCCGACCCGCTGGCCGGCGGCGCCGACTTCTGGTTCGGGAACCTCCACAAATGGGGGTACGCCCCGTCCGGGAGCGCCGTCCTCGCCGTCGCCCCCCGGCACCGCCGCCGGATCAGGGCCCTCGTACCGTCCTGGGAGGACCAGCACGGCTTCCCGCGCGCCGTCGAGTACCGCGCCACCGCCGACTACACCGGCTGGCTCGCCGCCCCCGAGGGGCTGGACCTCATCCACCGCCTCGACGCGACCAAGGTACGGGCGCACGACAGCGCCCTCGCCGCCCACGGCGCGGCCATCCTCGCCGAGATCCCCGGGCTCACCCCGTTGCCGGGCGGCGAAGGCCTCGCCATGCGGACGCTACGACTGCCGCCCGGAGTCGCCGAGACCCAGGAGGCCGCCCGCGCGCTGCGCGAGGAGCTCGCGGCGCGGCTGCGCATCCGGGTGCTGATCTGGCCGTGGCCGGGCGGCGGCGGCATCCGCGTCTGCGGCCAGCTCTACAACCGGCCGCAGGAGTACGAACGCCTCGCCGCCGCCCTGCCCGCCTTCCTGGGGTGAGCGGGCTCAGCCGCGCCTGAGCAGGTACGTGTCCATGATCCAGCCCTTGCGGGCCCGGGCCTCGGTACGCAGCTCCTCGATCCGCCCGGCGACCTCGGCCAGCTTCCCCGAGACCAGGATCTCGTCCGGGGTGCCCACGTAGGCCCCCCAGTAGATGAAGAGGTCCTGGTCCAGGTGGGCCGTGAAGGCGTGCCGGGCGTCCAGCATCACCACCACGTCGTCCACGTCGTCCGGCCAGCCTTCCGCGAGCCGCCGCCCGGTGGTGATCTGGACGGGCCGCCCGACCCGGTTCAGGTTGGTCCGGTGCCGGGCCAGCAGGGCGGAGACACTGCTGATGCCGGGTACGACCTCGTGCTCGAAGGCCACCCGGCCCCGTTCCAGGACCTCGTCGAGGATCGCGAGCGTGGAGTCGTACAGCGAAGGGTCGCCCCACACCAGGAACGCGCCGGTCTCGCCCTCCGCCAGGTCCTCCGCGATGAACCGCTCGAAGAGCTCGGCGCGCGCACTGCGCCAGCCGTCCACGGTCGGGGTGTAGTCGGCGGGGGTCCGGTCCCGGTCCGGGTCGCGGCCCTCCACCAGTCGGTGGCCGGGGCGGGCGTGCTCTTCGAGCATCGCGCGCCGCAGCCCGGTCAGATCCGCCTTCTCCTCGCCCTTCTCCAGAATGAGGAATGCGTCCGCCGCGCCGATCGCCTTGACCGCCTGGAGGGTCAGGTGGTCCGGGTCGCCCGCGCCTATGCCGATCACTGAGAACTTCTTCACCCGGCTATTCTGCCCGTCATGCGCGTCGCCCTGTTCGTCACCTGCGTCAACGACGCGCTGTACCCCCGGACCGGCATCGCCGTCGTACGCCTCCTGGAGCGCCTCGGCGTCGAGGTCGACTTCCCGGCGGCCCAGAGCTGCTGCGGCCAGCCGCAGTACAACACGGGCTATCGGCGCGAAACCGAACCGCTGCTGCGGCGCACCGCGAAGGCCTTCGCCGGATACGAGTACGTGGTCACGCCCTCCGGGTCCTGCGCCGCCATGATCCGCGAGCACTACCCGCGGATCGGCCGCAAGGCGGCGGGGGAGGGGCGCGGCACCGAGCTCGCCGAGGCGGCCGACTCGCTCGCACCGCGCGTGTACGAGCTCACCGAGTTCCTCGTCGACGTGCTCGGGGTGACCGACGTCGGCGCGTACTTCCCGCACACCGTCACCTACCACCCCTCCTGCCACGGACTGCGGAGCCTCGGGCTCGGGGACCGGCCGCGCCGGCTGCTGGCCGCCGTCAAGGGGCTGGACCTGGTCGAACTGTCCGGCGCCGAGGAGTGCTGCGGCTTCGGCGGCACCTTCGCCGTCAAGAACCCGGACGTCTCCGCCGCGATGGGCGCCGACAAGATCGACAACGCCGCCGCGAGCGGAGCCGAGGTGCTGTGCGGCGCCGACAACTCCTGCCTCGCCCACCTCGACGGCCTGCTGCGCCGCGCCGACGCCCCGTTGCGGGCCGTGCACCTCGCGGAGATCCTGGCCGCGACCGAGGAGGAGCCACTGTCATGACCGGTACGTACCTCGGCATGCCCGCCTTCCCCGCCTTCCCCGAGGCCGCTCGCGACGCCGTACGGGACGAGGTGCTGCGCGCCAACCTCCGGCACGCCACGCACACCATCCGCGACAAGCGCGCCCGGGCCGTGGCCGAACTGGCCGACTGGGACCGGCTGCGGGCCGCGGGCAAGGCGATCAAGGACCATACGCTCCGTCACCTCGACCGCTACCTCCTCCAGTTGGAGTCGGCGGTGACGGCCGCCGGCGGCACCGTCCACTGGGCGGCCGACGCGGACGAGGCCAACCGCATCGTCACGGACCTCGTGCTGGCCACGGGGCATCGCGAAGTGGTCAAGGTCAAGTCCATGGCCACTCAGGAGATCGGCCTCAACGAGGCCCTGGAGGCGGCCGGCATCGCCGCCTACGAGACCGACCTCGCCGAGCTCATCGTCCAACTCGGCCACGACCGGCCCTCGCACATCCTGGTCCCGGCCATCCACCGCAACCGGGGCGAGATCCGCGACATCTTCCGCACCGAGATGGGCGGTTGGGGACGGCCCGCCCCCGACGGGCTCGGCGACGACCCCCGCGAATTGGCCGAGGCGGCCCGCCTGCACCTGCGCGAGAAGTTCCTGCGCGCCAAAGTCGCCGTCTCCGGAGCCAACTTCATGGTCGCCGAGACCGGCACGCTGGTCGTCTTCGAGTCCGAGGGCAACGGCCGCATGTGCCTGACCCTCCCCGAGACCCTGATCTCGGTCGTCGGCATCGAAAAGGTCGTCCCGACCTTCCGAGACCTGGAGGTCTTCCTCCAGACCCTGCCGCGCTCGTCCACGGCCGAGCGGATGAACCCGTACACGACCATGTGGACCGGGCTGGGACCATCGAAAGGGGCGGACGGCGACGGCCCCTCCGCCTTCCACCTCGTCCTCCTCGACAACGGCCGCACCGACACCCTCGCCGACGAGACCGGCCGCCAGGCCCTGCGCTGCATCCGCTGCTCCGCCTGCCTCAACGTCTGCCCCGTCTACGAACGCGCCGGCGGCCACGCCTACGGCTCCGTCTACCCCGGCCCCATCGGAGCCATCCTCAGCCCCCAACTCCGTGGCACGGGCAGCGAGATCGACGCCACGCTGCCCTACGCCTCCACGCTGTGCGGGGCCTGCTACGAGGTCTGCCCGGTCGCCATCGACATCCCCGAGGTGCTCGTCCACCTGCGCGAGCGGGTGGCCCAGGGCGGGCCGGTGACCCGGGAGGGCATCCGCGTCACCGTCCGCCCCGCGCACGGCCACACCGCCGAACGGGCCGCCATGCGCGCCGCCCGGCTGCTCCTGGACCGCCCGGGCGCCCTGCGCGCGGGCGAGCGCCTGCTGGCCCGGGCCCGCAGGCTGGCACCCCGCCGGCTTCCCGGTCCCGGGCGGGCCTGGACCGACACCCGCGACCTGCCGGCCTTCCCCGCGGAATCCTTCCGCGACTGGTGGACCCGAGAACGGGGGACCCCACAGTGACCACCAAGGACCGCATCCTGGCCCGCATCCGCCGGGCCGCCTCCGGCCCGGACGCCGAGATCCCCCGGGACTACCTGCGGGTCCACGGCGACCGCACCCCGGCCGAGAGCGCCGACCTGCTCGCCGCGAACCTCACCGAGTACCGGGCGAAGGTCCACCGCACCGACGAGGACGGCCTTTCGACGCTGCTGATGCTGCTTCTGGCCGAGCACGGCTCCCGGACGGTCCTCGTGCCGCCCGCGCTGCCCCCGCACTGGCTCGCGGCTGCCGACCCGACCCGCGTCCACGACCGGGCCGTGTCCACCCCGGCCGAACTGGACGGGATCGACAGCGTGGTCACCGGCTGCGCCCTGGCCATCGCCGAGACCGGCACGATCGTCCTCGACGGCGGCCCGGACCAGGGCCGGCGCCGCATCACGCTCATCCCCGACCACCACATCTGCGTGGTCCGCGTCCCCGACCAGCTGGTGGACTCCGTACCGCAGGCCCTCGAACGCCTCGACCCCACCCGCCCGCTGACCTGGATCTCCGGCCCCTCCGCCACCAGCGACATCGAACTGGACCGGGTGGAGGGCGTGCACGGCCCCCGCACCCTGGAAGTGATCCTCCTCGGCGCACAATGAGGGCATGCCCTCCCACATCGCCCTCACCGCCCTCGTCGTCCACGACTACGACGAGGCCATCGACTTCTACACCCGCGCCCTCGGCTTCGACCTCGCCGAGGACACGCCCCGCCCGGACGGCTCCCGATGGGTCGTGGTCCGCCCGCCCGGCGCCACCGAATCGGCGCTCCTGCTGGCCCGCGCCAAGGACGACGCCCAGCGCTCCCGCGTCGGCGACCAGACGGGCGGGCGCGTCGGCTTCTTCCTCTACACCGACGACTTCGCGCGCGACCACGCCAGGATGACCACCGAGGGCGTCCGCTTCCTGGAGGAGCCGCGCCACGAGCCGTACGGCTCCGTCGCCGTCTTCGAAGACCTGTACGGAAACCGCTGGGACCTGCTCCAGCCCGCCTGAGTGCACGGGTGCGGCTTACGGACCGGGGCTCCGCCCCGGACCCCACGCCTCAATCGCCGGCGAGGCTGGAATCGCCGGCCTGAGTGCGCGGGTGCGGCTTACGGATCGGGCGTGCCGGCGCCGATCAGGCGGGGGGACTCGGCCGCGGGGTCGATGCGCTCGCCCGCCTCTACCCGGGCCGCCAGCTCCCGGGCCCATCGGATCAACCCCGGCACGTCGATCCCGTACGCCTCCCGCCCCGTGAGGGACACCGCCCCGCGCCGCAGCAGCCGCGCCCCGCCGACCGCGTTCCCGCGCGCCGCGTGCGTCAGCCCGACGGCGAGCTGCGCGAGGCCGCGCCACAGCGGGGCCTCGGCCTCGGGCCCCGACTTCCACGCGTCCTCGAACACCTCGTGCGCGTGGAACGGCATCCCCGCGTCCAGCAGCCGCTGCGCCTCGCGCACGGTCTCGCCGGGCGAGCGCACCACCCCCTCGGGCTGCCGCTCCACCCCCGGCGCCCCGTAGGGCAGCGGCCGCCCCAGCCCATCCCTGGGCCGAGCGCTCCGCGCCCGCCCGTCGACATCCCGATCCCGTGCGTTCACCACCTCATCCTCCCCCGGGCCGATTACCGGTGCATGCACACCCCTCTGCGTGGGGTAATGTTCTGCATGTGCCGCCGGGGCAGGGGAAACCCAGAAAGAACCGGACAAAGCACAACGGGACGTGGCGCAGCTTGGTAGCGCACTTGACTGGGGGTCAAGGGGTCGCAGGTTCAAATCCTGTCGTCCCGACTAGAGGTTCGCCTCGTAGTCGCAGATGAGGGCCTTGTTTCACTTCGGTGAGGCAAGGCCCTTGATCGTTTCTCTGGGCTGTCGTGTCACAGTTCGTCACAGACGCTGTTGATCATCCCGCACCGGCCAGCAGTTCACCCAGCTTGTCCGAGCCGGCCTTGAGGCTCCGCGGGTCGGGGTGGACGTAGACCCGCTTGGTGAAGGACAGGTCGCTGTGACCGGCCCAGGCGGAGACGACGGTGTCGGGTACCCCGTTGTTCGCCATCCAGGACAGGCACGCATGGCGAGCGTCGTAGAGGCGTACCTTGCGCACGCCGGCCTGGACCATCAGTCGGTGCGCCTCGCGGCGAAGCTTGTCCGTCTTGAAGGGGTGCCCGAGCTCGTCGACAACGACGTAGCCACTGGACTCGTAGGCCTCGCCTGCAGCGAGCCGCTCCTGCACCTGCCGAGCGCGGAACGCAACCAGCGCTTTCTGGAGCGGCTTGGGCAGGGGAAGCACCCGCTTCCCGTTTCGGGTCTTGGGGTCTTTCTCAACGACCTTGTTCCGCGACCCTTTGGGAAGGCTGCGGTCATAGACAATGGTGCGGGTATTGCCGACCGCGATAGTCCCCTCCCCGCTCAGGTCAACGTCTCCCTCCCAGCGGGTTCCACACACCTCAGCGGGACGCTCGGCGATGAGGGTGAGGAGCATTACCCCGAAGAGCCGATCCTCCTTGATCGCCTCGATGAAGGCCTTTACCTCCGCCTCATCCCACGGGCGACGCTCGGCGTCATGCTGGGCTGCCTTTCGCAGCGCGTCGCGCGAAACGCGCACGTGCTCGGCGACATTGCGGGGAACCCACCCACGCCGAACAGCGAGATTGAGCGCGGAGCGCAGCCGACCCAGGGTAAGTCGTACTGAGCGCACGCTCAGACCAGTGCCGGGCTTTCCCCCACGCTGCCTTCCGCGGGTGAGCATCCAGTCGGCAAACTCCTCGATATTCTCCTCGGTCAGCTGCTGCACCCGCTTGTCACCGAGAAACAGTCGCGCCGGCCGGATGGCGTTGTCGTAGTTGGAGGCGGTCGCCTCCTCGACACCTCGGGTTGCGCTCTTGAGCCACAGATCCAGAAGTTCATCAACAGTGAGCTTGGTCGGAATAATGTACGTACCCGTAGCGGACTGGTGCCGAATGCGAGCCAGTTCGTCACGCGCCTGTTTCTTGGTGTCGAAGGTTTTTCGGATCTGCCGTCGACGGCCGTCAGGCCGACAAGGACCGTCGGTCACAAAGCGGTACCGAGTCGTTCCGTCCTTGAGCGTTATCTTGCTGATCGGCTCGCTCATCGGGCACCTACCTCTTACGCATACTCACACGATCAACAATCCCCCCACGCTCCTCAGGTTGCCTCCAGATAGCGGATGAGCGATGCAGTGATAACTCGGTACCGGTTGCCAAACGAGACGACGCGGAACGGGACCTGGTCCCGCTTGATCAGCTCGTACAGATGCGACTTAGAGATACCCAGTGCTTCGGCAGCCTTGGCGACGTCACACGTGGCTGCCCACGAGCGGATCTCGTGAAGACTGTGCGGCATACGAACCCTCCTGAACGGCCCGCTGCGGGGAGGGAGTCTGCCTGAAGGTATGACTACTCCCGCCATGCTACAAATCTACGCCGGAGACAGGGCATTTGGAACGGGAGAATCCGCCGAAAGCGCGCGGCCGAAGAGGCGGGCCTCCGCCAAGCCCGCCTTATCTATCGACCCAGCAACTGCCGTCGAAACAAGATCCACCAAGGCGTAGAGCGATACCCCATCGCTGGCTTACTGTCACCGCGGGGACCCTTCACGATGTCCGTCGCGTGGTAGTCCCGCTCAGAGTGTTGCTCGAACGCCTTCATGAGTCGATCGGTTACCTCAACCTGAGATCGAGCGGGAACCCGATATACCCGAATGATCGTGTACTCCATAACATGCACCTCCTTTCTGCGCTTCTTCGCGCGACTGTGGAAGCCATGTGGCACGCTGCAAAAGCGCGAGGAGGCGCACAGGTAGTTACTACGGAAACCCGAAACCGACCCAGCTAAATCCCACCAACTCCCCTCCTCCGCAGCCGGCCCGCTAAGGCTCACTGGTGGCAACGCCGGCCGCTCTTCTATGCCGCTCCGCGGGATCCGCTCTTCCGCGTAAGCGGTCTGCTGCCACCTGACGGAAGGAAGGTCTGGAAGGAAAGCCGTCGGGTGGCCACTGTGGCCCCCTTGGGGGTGGACTCGGAACCAGCACACACCCGAAGGGCCGGTCGTAGACCCTGTGTGCTGGTGGAGAGGACGGGGGGAGTCAGCCGCGACACCGACCGCACGGGAGGCCATGTCTCACCCTCATGGCGCGGCTGACTCCCCCCGTCTTGGAACCCCCTCCAACCCCCGCTGAGCGGGGCGTTTCCTTCCAGCCGCTCATCGCCCGCAGGGCCCCGGGTGTACCGGTCCTTGGCGTACCGGTCGCTGTACCGGCCTGAGACGGTACGACATCCGGTATGGGTACAAAGCGTACTCGTTCACCATTTCCGATCAACGTCTGTACTCAAAGCTAGCCTCGCGCCGTTTTTGGGCACGACGAAGCAACCCCCCTGAATCCCCCTTGGGGGTTCCCTATTCCCCGCTCGCTTCGTTCTCTCGTTTCCCTTCGCTTGCCTATCGACGCTGACGCGTCGCTTCTTTAAAAGGCATACGGTCAGCGACTCGTCGATGAGGTAACTCAGATCAACTGGGGTGATCCCCAGCGTCCTAGATAGATCCAGTAGTTAGTGGATCGACCATGTTTGCTTCAGTCATTCGGTCACTTGCTCACGGCCAGCTAGTCCATCTTTAGTCGCAAACCCCGAAATGGGGGAGACGGCGGCTGCTGTGTCTGCTATTTGATGAAAGCAGATTGAATACCACCATAGCCAGACCGGGTCTGGGCCCGTACCGGGCCGGGACCGGGACTAGGCCAGGCCCAGGCCTTCCGGCCGGGCCGGGTAAAGAAGCGCGAACGGTTCTGCAACGAGATAGTTCGCAGGGGAAGCGACCTAGCGGGCGGATTTGCGGGACTTGAGGTAAATGTCAATAGCTTCTCGAACCATGGCGCTCATGCTGCCTGGCAGCCCATTTGGTCCGCGCTCCGCGTTCGAAATACTCAAGAGTTCCTCGTACTGATCTTCGTAAATATCAAACTTGTGCCGGTTTCGAATGGCTCTATGCTCACCGGGCCGGGCCTGAAGGCCGGGCCTATGGGCCGGGCCGGCAGGATTTTCTTCAGCTGGCGCATGGAGTGAACTCGGATCAGGGGTAACAGGGCTCTCGTTGACTGGAGCCAACGGCTTTGGGCGTTGAGTAAGTAAGTCAAATCTTCCCATAGGTTAGATGCGCAGGTTTTGCGCCTTCGCGATTTCCTCTACCTGCTGTGCTGAAGCGTGTGTACGTCCGGCAACAGCGAGATCGATAAGGAGTTCGAAGCAAACCTTGATAGCGTCTCTGGGAAGGCCTTTGGTGTACGTGTAGAGCAATCGATAGGCCTCTTCGGCATCTTCGTTTTGGAAGAGGGGGTCTCGACGGCCGGCAACAGTAAGTCGGAACTGAATCATGTCGCGTAGGTCTTCAAGAGACATAGCGTTCATGGCGATAGGGAACATGCGGGACGCGAGCTCGCGATAGCCAATGATCTTTGTCCCCAGCTCTTCCTGGCCAACCAGCACGATCTGAAGAAGTTTCGTCGTGTTGGTCTCAAAATTAAGAAGGTAGTGAACAAGCTTGAGCTGTTCGCGAGTGATGTTCTGGGCCTCGTCAACGAGCAAAACGGGGATCTTTCCGCTCTGCAGTTGATCGGCTAAGAACTGCTCGAAGTTTCCGAGCGATGCCCCGTACGACCGTTCGGTCTTAACGTCGAACGTCTCCATGATGAGACGCAACATGGCGTTGCTGCTTTTAACATTGGGAGAGATCAGTAGCTTGACGTTGTATCGTTCGTCCTGGCTCAGTTTCTCGTGTAGCCGGCGAACGAGTGACGTCTTTCCGGAACCAATCGGCCCGTACATGTAGATAGGCCCTATGCGGTCACGCGCCATGAATTCGCATTTGGCCAGGGCCTCTCGGACCTGAGACGAGAAGTACAGGAACCGCGGGTCAGGACTACTGATGAATGGGTGCTCGGTCAAACCGAAGTGTTTAGCAATCGCCTCAATGTCCATATTGGGTAACTATTGTTCAATATGACAAAGTTGCGCCAATTTGTCAATACAGCAACAAAAGTGGCGTATCTTTCAGTTTCCCAAGGTGTGGCGAGCGCGAGCAATCGCTCGGTGCGCGGCAGGCCCGTAAACAGCTGTCTGGTCGTAGTAGTCCCACAGCCGCAGATACAGCGCGATGTCCTCGGAGTCCTTGAGTTCCATTTCAGCGCTGAGGGTCTCCACGACGACGTTGCGCTCATCGTGGATCCAGAAGCCGTGCTTCGGCGTGAGGTCCAGGGATGCAGAGAAGGGAAGCACGCCGAGGGTGACGGAGCTCAGCCCGATGATCCCTGCGAGGCGGTCAAGCTGGCCGGCCATGACTTCTGGGCCACCGATCATGGCGTACAGGGCCGCCTCCCAGATGATCACGCGGTACTTCTGGCCTCGCTGGTAGAGGGCATCTTGGCGGCGCATGCGAGCCTGGACGGCGTCCTCAACGTCTCGGGGGGAACGGCGTAGCCGAGCCGAGTGCGTGAAGAGATGGCGGGCGTAGTCCGGCGTCTGGAAAATGCCAGGGATGACGGAGGTCTCGTACACCCTGATGGTCTGGGCCTGCTGCTCCTCGACAAGGGCGGCCTCTTGAACAGCCTTATGGCCGCCAGCCAGCTGTCGTCTCCACGAGCGGTAGTGGGTCTCAAGGCGACGGAGGCTGTTCTTCAGCTCCGACAGCGCCTCAGGAGCGCCGGTTGCTTGCGCCCATGCCTCAAGATCAGCGATCGACGCTGTCTGCTTGCCGGTCTCAAGCTTGGAGATCTTGGAGTGGGCCCAGCCGAGGCCGGCTGCTAGCTCCCGGTGGGTGAGGTGAGCCTCGGTACGCAGCTCGCGCAGTCGCGCACCGAGGGCCTCTCTGGCTCGTTGGAAGTCCGTGCTCACACAGCGGAAGGTACTTGAGCCACGAACTCCTTGTAGGGGATGGCGTAATGCCAAGCAGCGTCGCGTACTTGGCAGTAACGCAGAACGCGGGCCGGATCGTCGATCAGCTCCAGGCCGATGGGCTCGTCACCCTCGTAGTGGAACAGAGCGACGTAGCGACTGTCGAAGAGCCAGAAGTCCTCAGCGGGCAGGCCGACTTGCTGGGCCTGGGCTCGCGGCAGGTACCGGACGTCCTCTCCGGCCTCCACAGCAGCTGGCACGCCCGTCAGGCCATAGCGCTGGTAGGTCGTAGGCGGATCATCGATGAGACGAACGCGCTCAACACGCTTGCCCGCACCAGTCTGTCTGCGCATGTTCACGAGCCAGGGACGGTCCGGATCGCGAGCCGGTTCTTCTCCTCGAAGGAACCGCTGGTAGGTCTCTCCCTCGTAGTCGACCTGGTAGGCCCGCCGGCTCTCCAGCCGCCAGGCAGTGTGCTCAAAGCCCTCCCGGAAGAGACGGTCGATCTCGTCGCTGTCGATCAGGTGGGGCAAGGCCTACTCCTTGGGCGCGAAGCGGGTAAGCAGCTCCCGCGGTACCACGACGAACGTCTCACCGGGCAGCACGTCCCGCAGCTGCTCCAGGGCCTCCTCGTCAGTCAGCCTGTACCCCTGGACGACGATCCGCCCATCGTCCGTCTCATAGAGGGTCGGGCACTTCCCGTCGTCGGACGTCGTACCGATGAATCGGAGTTGCATGACACGCCTCCTGGTGATCGTTGTAGCCAATCCGCTCCGAACCGTAGTCACTGGCCAGGAGAAGCAGAAGGGGGTGACAGCGGCACGTGGGAGAAGCGGCTGGAAGCAGTCGCAGCCGATCAAGAAGCAAGAAGAAGCACCGCCCCGCCGAGGTCGACCCACTCCTATCGTCCCGGGACATGGCGATGAAGCAGACCAACGTAAAGCCCACTGCTGACGAGACTGTGGCAGAACTGCAAGAAGCGCTGGCCGGAGCGGGGATCGTACTGCCGTCGCTGGATCGCGACTTCGCAAGCCCGTACCTGAGCCTGGTGGAGCTCGGACGTGTGCGTGCGGATGTCGCGATGAAGCTCGCCGAGGTTGTACGCCGCGGGAGTTCGTCGTGAGCAGCGAGCAGGAGACTGTCGAGATCCACATCGGCGTACTCCTGACAGACAGGAGCACGGGGCGGACCGGCTTCGTCGTGAACGACGAGGGACAGTCCGTGCAGTTGCGGCCACCCGCTGGCGGTGAGGGGTGGGAAGCATCGGCGGACGACCTGCGGCCGGCAGATGCGCGCGAGCGGCTGCATGCCAAGGTGGCTGTCGTCAACGCCCGAGCACGGCGAAGGAGAGTCCTGTGAGCACTCGTTCCGTGACCCGCTTCGCTGACTGGAAGATGAGCCCGGAGACTGCGGCCGAGGCTCCGTCTATGGTCCACGAACTCCAGTGCGCCACCTGCTGCGCGACGTCAGACCCTGACGAGGACTTCGAAACTGCCCGCAGCTGGGCCTTCCAACACGTCGGGCGGAACCCTTCCCACCAGGGCTACCGCGAGACAGTGACTCGCTTCTGGCGCATGACGCTCACGGACTGAGACGCACGCTGAACGACCACGCGTCCCTCGTGCAACGCCGGCTCCTGGCCCTGAGGGTTTGGCCGGTGGCCTGCATCGTGATGGGAGCGGGAAGGCCTTACGCTTACCGGCGGATCGGGCGGCGGTGCAGCTGCCCTTAATGTCCGATGAGGTCTTCCCGCGTAGGGCCCCAGCGCGAGGTAGGTGGGTAAAGCCTCGGGGCCGCTCTACGTAAAAGGGCACCCAGCGGTATGTGTGAGGCTCACGCCTCGTTCTAGCGCATCGCTAGACCACATCCCTGGGTGCCCTAAAAATTTGACCAGGCAGATCTGGTTGATAATCATGAGCGCAGCCTGCGCTCACCAGACATGTCTGTCTCCTCGTGTCCCTTCACGTATTCAGAATGGTGGGTCGGTCCAATCATCTGCTGCCTTACGGAGCAGAAGAGCCACCATCTCAGGCGTCGTGTCTGGATCATCGTTCCAGGCACTCATGTTCGTGATACCGCGAGTCCAGGTGAGCCAGTCACAGAAATAGTTCCTGGTCTCAATTAGTTCGGCCAGCTTCCCAGTCTCAAAACGGAATGAATCGAAACGCTGCACCTTGCCCCAGATGGCGCGCTCCATCGCGCCCTCAACCGAGACAGGCGCGCGGGTGACTGCATCTTCGATGAGCTGCTCCCATGTCGCACCACCCGTACGGCGTATGCGAGGGTACGCATAGGCGGATCCCTTGTTATGGCCGTGGCATTCGATGATGTTCGCTGCTGCTCGCAGCACTTCAGCCGGTTTCATGGCAAACCCCTATCCCGAGTTGTTGTAAAGGAACAGGCGAAGCTTGATGCAACGCCGTGGGTTTGCTTATATCACCGGGCTATAAGCCGGTTCTGTAAGGTAGATGACAAAGCGCCCAGACCGAGGGGCCGCCATGGACTGTCAAGGCTGGAGTGGGGGAGCGGTACTCAACTACGGGATCAAACCTGATGTGTTGAAGTGTCTTCAGCCTCAATGTGCCGTCGAGGAACATTTCTTCTGCGACATGGCAGGTCAACACAACTAAGCCCTATGGGATGTGCCTTCCTCCCAATGCCGTGATGCTGCCGCGGCCGTCCTGCGCGTCAAGGGCTACGCAAGCCGGCTACGCCGACCCTTGACCCGAGAGGAACACCCGCAAGAGAACGTCAATTAAGGGAGGAAAGGAAAAATCATCAGTCAGTCAATCGGTGAAACGTGAAACGTGTCCTGTGAACCGGCCAGACGGAGCCACCTTAGCTTCTGGCTTCCTCTCCACCCAAGGGGATGAGTCTGCCCTGAAAGAATTTTGACCCTCTGTGCATCAACAATGAGGTGAGCTTGCCGTCTACTCGCGCTGCGCTGTGTCCGTCAGGGACGGAGATTGCGCCGGCATCCTCTCGTGTACCAACGAGATGCTCAAAGTCGTCGCGATTGATAGTGACGATGATCCTTTGCTGCTTATAGGCGAGAGCGTAGACGTCTTTGTCGTCAGCTCCAGCCATGTCGTAGTCGTGGGCAATGTGCTTGACGTCGAAATGCTCGTTGAGGCGTGGGTACCACCGACGGGGAGGCATGCCTTCATCGAAGAGAAGTTTGTGTTTGTGGTATGGCTTAGACATGGGCGGGACGATCAAAGTGCTGAACGGCCTCATCTATCGCGCCACGAAACATGGTCAACGAAACCCATGGATACCACTCGTGCATTTCTTCGAGACTGACGCCCTCAAGACGCATCTTCAAGATATGAGCAATGCGGAGGCGCGTGCCCTTTATTACAGGGTGGCCGCTAGCGATACCTGGTTTGGACTCTAAGTACTTCATATAGCTCCTTGTTTATAGCAAATCGGGAGTTCAAGATCAATGGGTAAATTCCTGTCTGCCTCACGTGCGGCGTCCTATACGAGGTAGCGGGCCAAACGTCGCTTCCCGCGCAGGCGGCTCGAAGTACCGATCGAGGTAGTAACGCTCGACCTCGGCCAGGCCGTGGGGGAGTCCTCGGAGGTCGGGGAGTCGAGGGGTACGGACCCGGTGCACCTGGTCGTCAGGCAGGCGGATGTACGCCTCGCCCACGCCGAGCTGCTGGATCGATTGGACCTGGCGCTCCCACTGTTCCTGGAGTGGGTAGTACGTAGGGTGCGTGCGCTCCTCGGCGGCCTCGTCCGAGACGACGTGCTTCACGGCGTCTGGATCCACACGTCCGAAGAGACGGGCTGAGTGCTCGGCATCGGGTCGGCCGGCCTTGAGGATGACTTCCATGCCAACGTTCTGCAGCGCCCCCTTGAGGCGGTCTGAGGCCTGGCTCCAGTTCTGGTGCGCCATGACACAGAACAGCTTGTACTTGCGAGTCTCCGACAGCATCCGGGTCAGGCTCTCCTCGCTCTGCGACATGAACTGGGAAAACTCGTCCAGCATCAGAACGTGGGGCGTCCTGGCGGCTGTTGTGGCGCGGAGATCAGCGCGGCTGAGTGCTGCGGTCTCCATGCCCACAGTGAGCAGACAGCCGAACAGCCGGCGTGCATCAGGGGAGGCCAAGGAGAGGTTAACGACGAGGGAGGTCCCCGAGTCGATGAGCCGGCGGAAGTCCAGGACGTTGCGCTCGTTGCCCAGGGCGTAGCGCAGGACGGGGGAGAGGGTGAGGAGATCGGCCCTGTTGAGGGTGGACTCCTTCATCAGCGGGGCGTCACGCCCCCACTGGTCCATGCGCAGACGAAAGAAGCGGATGACCTGAGGGTCACGGATGCGGGTCTCAAGGAGATGGTGTCGGTACGCCGTGTCCGTGAGGAGGTCTGAGAGACGGGTGAGGGGGAGGCAGGCTTCACGTAGAGCCACAACCGAGTGCTTGAGGATGTTCTCGAAGGTGGGGGCGCCCTGTGCGAGCTCGGGCCAGGCTCGCCTCGCGGCCTCAGCGACGTGCTCCGCCATGGCGTGGTCGTCATACGGCTGGGCGAGGAAGTTGAACGGAAGGAAGCGGTTCTCGGCGGTAGCCGCGGGGACGTCGAGGTAGATCAGGCGTTCACGCTGCTGCGGCGTCTGGAGCTGGCCCTGAGCGACGAGGTGGGTGAGAACCAGCTGGGCCAGGTCGCCGTGGGGATCGATGAGGGTGACCGGTTGGCCGGCGAGATACAGGGAGAGAAAGAGCGAGGCGAGGAAGTAGCTCTTGCCGGATCCGGTCTTGCCCAGAACGTGCATGTGGACCCGTGCGGCATCAAGCGGCAGGTAGAGGGTGCGGCGGATGAACCACGTCCAGTACGTTCCGAGAGGGATCTTGGGCTCGCGGGCAGACGGGTTCATTCGATCTCTCGTTCCACCCCCTCATCCATCAAGGCCCACGGGAAGTCCTCCGCGTCCTCCACCGATGCGGGAAGAGTCTCGATGGGTTCGACCGGTGTGTCCTCGAGTACGGCTGGCTGGGGAGCGTCGAGCAGACTCACGAACGCTGTCTGCGCTGCCGAGCGCCACAGGGGATCGAAGAAGAACTCGAAAGGGTCGGTCGCAACAGGGGAGGCCTCGGTGAAGAGGAAGATGTCCCCGAGCTCGGTCCTGTCGATGGCGGCAAGCTCATCGTGCGTCCAATCGGCAAGTTGGACACGACGCGCGATCGTTGGAACGACGACAGCGACGGTCAGGTTGTCCGCGTGGAACGCTTCGCGGTATGGCCCCTCAGCCCAGGCCACGAGGGCGGCCACCTTGCGGCGCCAGTGCTGCTGTCCCTCCGTCCCTCGATCAAGCTCCAAGGCGATACAGACGGGATCCTGAGCACCGACAGTCAAGACGAACCAGGCGTCTGGGATGACCGCGGTCAGGCTGGCCTTGGGACGGCCCGCCGGCTGGACTCTGACGTTCATCCGTTTGAGCTGGCGCTCGGTGAGAAGACAAGGCATTGCGACCACGTAGTCGCGACAGAGCGTTTCTGCGGCCACGAGGACGTCAACCGCCGCGAGGGTGTGCTCCATGAAGGGGTTGTCGACAGCCTTCTGACGCTCCTCAGAGGGGCGGTAGTACGGGCTGGTGAGGAGGACCCCTCGTGAGGAGAGGTACTTCCGGCCCTGATCCGCGAGCGTGAAGACGTGCGGTGCTGACCCGATGCGTGGTGTCGGCAGCTCTCGGAGACGGAGCAGGTAGTTGGCCTTAGCAAGTCGGCGGAGACGGCGCTGGACATAGCGGTTCTCGTCGCAGGCCGAGGGGTACAGCAGACGTCCAACCTGGGCTGCAGTCATGTAGTTGAACCGGTTGACGGCCCGCAGGATCGCGTCGTCGGCTTGGCCAATCGGAAGTGCTGCCATCGTGTGCTCGTTGTGGGTATCCAGATGGTTCATTCGGCCACTTTGCCAAATGGGCGTTAGAAGTTTCACCAACCCTAGTAAGACTCCCGTAAGAGAAACGGCGTGCTTGTAAATCAAGGTCGAGTAGGGGGAGTCAGGCAATAGTGGACGTAGTAAGCGTACGCCTGCGGCGGTGCAGTCAGGTGCCCCTGCGATAGAAGCTGTTGAGCCTTATCGGCAATCCCGTTAGTGAAGTTGTACCAGATGATATATTGCCCGACAAGTGTCGACTTGAATTTTTCAGCGACAGCGGCCACATACTCCTTCACTTCTTCCTCTGCATTGGTCGTTGGAGCGGCCAGCTGTTGCTTCTTGTCTGGGGTCAAAGCGTTCCACGTCTGCTCACAGGCATACTCCTTAATATAGCCATCGGCCTTCTTCTTGAGATCGTTCTTCAGCACTATCCAGTACGTATCCCCGGTGGAGACTTGGGGTGGTCGTACACTCTCGGCAAGAATTGCGGCAGACTGCGGTATCTCGAGAGAGTAACTAACTGCTGCCTGGTACCTATACTGCGCTGCTTGAGCTACTTGTAGTGCGGCTTGCTCCTCGGTAGTCAGGGTACGCGGAGAGGCGACACTGTCGAGCTGGTTCGACATCCGCCTCAAGCTTTCTCTAACTGCCGACGCTTCGCCATTTTCCACGGAATGTGAAAGGGATGAAATTCCGTTTTTCGCCTGCCTTGTAATCGATTGGAGAAATGGGAGCATGTCCTCTGGTCGGGGCGGGGGTGGAAGCGGCGAGGCAGCGGCGGAGCCAGCGAAGATGGAGAGGAACATTGCTAGGCATACGGAGGTGATCCGACCTCTGGTCATGTCGGCTCTCCTAGTCATGGTCATAGATGACTACTGGAAGTGGGGTGCTACCCGACGTAGTGGCCAACAGGGCAATGGGTTTCTTCGGGATCCATCGAGCGATGGCAATGCGGACATACTTTGACGCGACCCGAGGCCGTCCCGCGGAGAGCGCCCATGAGTCCCCTGAATGATCTTCCTGCACCCCGTTCAGCTCTCGCAATATTCTCAAATGGACTCCGGCTTGCTGGTGCGCTATCGACTTCTGGCGGTGGGGGCCTTTTGCCAAACAGCCAGTCCATACGTCCCATTTCTGCCTCCGTAGTCCTAGCGCCTATTAGTGCCTGGAGACCTACGAGTGATAGATGGCGGCTTCAAGCCCGACTGTTGCTCCTTCCGTGCTTCTTCCTTGCTTCGGTTCGCTTCCCGAGCTTTTTGTTGCGCGAGGTCAACTCTCGACGATGGAGGATTCTCGGCAGGTGGCTCCTGGGTCTCGGTGTGAGGCCGGAAATTCTTGCGTCTTGTGGTAGTTGCCTGTGCTATTTGGTCCACCGGTGTTCCGTAGTCCTCGCGGCTGCGCTTACGAACATCCTGAATGGCGACCTCATCGAGAACGTCGATGTCCTTCCCCTCGGCATCCCTCATGAACTCCGTCACGTCCTCCTGGAACTTCTTGATCTTAAAGGCATAACCATGCCGGGCTGAGTAAAGGCCTATCTTGTCTAAGGGCTGTCCCGTAACTGCTGGTCACGGGTGAGATGATCTTGCGGTGGCTGGTGTGATCACGGCGTCTGAGCCGTCCTGGATAGCCCCGTTCA
>NZ_JBHWJY010000054.1:0-58894 GCF_042731135.1 Streptomyces sp. NPDC059874 | reverse complement strand
CCCCGCTCCTCAAACGCCGGAGGGGCTGGGTGTTTCCCGGCGGAGCCGCTGCACCTGGCGGAGCCAAGCCGACACCTGCAGAGCGAAAGCCGTCGCGCAGCAAGGGCAGGAGCAGCCGCGCAGCGCAGGCGGCCGCGCAGCGGAAGGGATCAGGCGGGGGGCCAAGCCGCTGCCGTGCCCCACGCGGTCTTGCGGATGGCGCGCCGCAGGCGACGGGCTCGGAGCCCCGTCACGCGGTCCGCGTACACCGCACCGGCCAGGTGATCGCACTCGTGCTGCAGGCACCGCGCGAAGAACCCCGTCCCCTCGATCCGCACGGCCGCTCCGTCCGAGGTGACCCCCTCCACGACCGCCCGGTCGAACCGCGCCGTGCCCGCCTCCAGCCCCGGCAGCGACAGGCAACCCTCGGGCCCGAGGAACTCGTCCCCGTCCGCGGAGACCAACCGCGGGTTCACCACGTGCCCGACGTGCCGGACGTCCTCGTCGTCCGGGCAGTCGTACACGAACACCCGCTGCCCCACGCCGATCTGGTTCGCGGCGAGGCCGACGCCCTCGGCCGCGTACATCGTCGCGAACATGTCCTCGATGAGCCGGTCGAGTTCCGGGCCGAATTCGGTGACCTCCGCACAAGCGGAATGGAGCACCTGATCGCCCAGGAGGCTCATGGGGCGGACGTGGCCGGTGGTACCGGGGAGGGAGCGCTGTCGCATGGCCGTAAGGGTACGACGGGGTGTGACGGGCGAATATATGAGGAGATCTGCCATGGCGCGGGGGCGCCGCGGTCAAGGCCCCGGCAGGTACTGGATAGGCTGGGGCCGGTCGACGCAAGGAGGACAAGGGACGATGGCAGGCAACACGGAGCCGCTTTCGCCGCGGGCCAAGCTGGCCGTGACGGCGGGCAAGGCCGCGGCGGCGGTGTCGCGGGCCGCGGGACGCGGAAGCGGATCGGTGATCGGGGGCAAGGTCGCGCTCAAACTCGACCCCGATCTCCTCGGAGCGCTCGCGCAGCATCTCGATGTCGTCCTCGTCTCCGCGACGAACGGCAAGACCACGACGACCCGGCTCATCGCGGAGGCCCTGCGGGCCAGCGGTCCGGTCGTCTCCAATGCGCTGGGCGCGAACATGCCGGCCGGCATCACCTCGGCCCTCGCCGGCGGCTCGGACGCCAAGTACGGCGTCATCGAGGTCGACGAGAAGTACCTGGCGGGCGTGGCCCGGGACGTCACCCCCAAGGTGATCGCCCTGCTGAACCTCTCCCGCGACCAGCTGGACCGCGCCGCCGAGACCCGCATGCTCGCGGAGAAGTGGCGCGAGGGCCTCCAGGGCTCGAAGGCGGTCATCGTCGCGAACTGCGACGACCCGCTGATCGTCTGGTCCGCCTCCTCCTCGCAGAACGTGGTGTGGGTCGCGGCCGGCCAGGAGTGGAAGGACGACGCCTGGTCGTGCCCCTCCTGCGGTGGCGTCATGCAGCGCCCCGGCGACGACTGGTTCTGCGGCGAGTGCGGTTTCCGGCGCCCCACCCCGAGTTGGGTGCTCTCGGGTGACCACGTGCTGGACCCGCACGGTTCGGCCTGGCCGATCCACCTCCAGCTGCCCGGCCGCGCCAACAAGGCGAACGCCGCCACCTCGGCCGCCGTCGCCGCCGTCTTCGGCGTGCCGCCGCAGGTCGCGCTGGAGCGGATGTACCAGGTGCAGGCCGTCGCCGGCCGCTACGACGTGGTGAACTTCCAGGGCCGTGAGCTGCGGCTGCTGCTCGCGAAGAACCCGGCGGGCTGGCTCGAAACGTTTTCCCTGATCGATCCCCCGCCCACGCCGGTGATCCTCTCGGTGAACGCGCGCGGCGCCGACGGCACCGACACCTCCTGGCTGTGGGACGTGGACTACCCGCGGCTGGCCGGCCACCCGATCTTCGTGATCGGCGACCGCAAGCTGGACCTGGCGGTCCGCCTGGAGGTCGCGGGGCTGGACTTCCGGGTGTGCGAGACCCTCGACGAGGCCGTGCAGCTCGCGCCGCCCGGCCAGATCGAGCTCATCGCGAACTACACCGCCTTCCAGGACGTCCGCCGCCGCGTCGGCAACTAGCACCCTCAAGGACAGAGAGCATGAGCGACAACAGCCTGCGTCTGGTGTGGGTCTACCCCGACCTGCTGAGCACGTACGGAGACCAGGGCAACGCCCTCGTGGTGGAGCGCCGGGCGCGCCAGCGCGGCCTGGACGTGCAGCGCGTGGACGTGCGCAGTGACCAGCCCATCCCCACCTCGGGTGACATCTATCTGATCGGCGGCGGCGAGGACCGGCCGCAGCGACTGGCCGCGGAGCGCCTGCTGCGCGACGGCGGTCTGGAGCGGGCCGTCTCGAACGGGGCGATCGTCTTCTCCGTCTGCGCCGGTTACCAGATCCTCGGCAACGAGTTCGTCAACGACATGGGCCAGCGCCAGGAGGGCCTGGGCCTGCTGGACGTCGTCACCGTGCGCGGTGAGGGCGAGCGGTGCGTCGGCGACGTCCTGGCGGACATCGACCCGCGGCTCGGCCTGCCGCAGCTGACGGGCTTCGAGAACCACCAGGGCGTCACCCATCTCGGCCCGACGGCGAAGCCGTTCGCCCGGGTGACCATGGGCCGCGGCAACGGCACCGGCGACGGCACCGAAGGCGCGTACAACGACACGGTGTTCGGCACGTACATGCACGGCCCCGTGATGGCCCGCAACCCGCAGGTCGCGGACCTGCTGCTCAAGCTGGCCCTCGACGTGAACGCGCTGCCGCCCATAGACGACCGGTGGTACGAGGCGCTGCGCGCGGAGCGCATCGCCGCGGCGACGCAGCCCGCGTAGAGCCGCCCCCGCACCAGACGTTCGGCCCGGTTTCCCCTGGTGGGAACCGGGCCGACGTGCGTTCGCACGACCAGTGGGACCAGCATGTGGAGGATGGTTCAGTCCACCCTCCTTCCGCTTGTAGGGTGACGGGTAGTTCCAACCGGACGACGTGGTCCGGTCGTCGGCCCACGTTGCAAAGGTCTTTCCTGCCATGCGCATAGGTGTGCTCACTTCCGGTGGCGACTGCCCCGGCCTCAATGCCGTCATCCGTTCCGTCGTGCACCGCGCCGTCGTGGACCACGGCGACGAGGTGATCGGCTTCCTCGACGGCTGGAAGGGCCTGCTGGAGGCGGACTACCGCAAGCTCGACCTCGACGCCGTGGCCGGCATCCTGGCCCGCGGCGGCACCATCCTCGGCTCCTCCCGGGTCCAGCCCGCGCACCTGCGCGACGGTGTGGAGCGCGCCCGCGGCCACGTCGCCGACCTGGGTCTCGACGCCATCATCCCGATCGGCGGCGAGGGCACCCTGAAGGCGGCGAACCTCCTCTCCCAGGCCGGGCTGCCGATCGTGGGCGTCCCGAAGACCATCGACAACGACATCGCCTCCACCGACGTCACCTTCGGCTTCGACACGGCCGTCGGGGTCGCCACCGAGGCGCTGGACCGACTGAAGACCACCGCCGAGTCCCACCAGCGCGTGATGGTCGTGGAGGTCATGGGCCGCCACACCGGGTGGATCGCGCTGCACTCGGGCGTGGCCGCCGGCGCGCACGCGATCGTCGTGCCGGAGCGTCCCTTCGACATCGACGAGCTGACGGCGATCGTCGGCGAGCGCTTCTCTGCGGGCAAGCGGTTCGCGATCGTCGTGGTCGCCGAGGGCGCCAAGCCTCGGCCCGGCTCGATGGAGCTGGAGGAGGGCGGCGTCGACATGTACGGCCACGAGCGCTTCGCCGGCATCGGCAACCGGCTCGCCGTGGAGCTGGAGAACCGTCTGGGCAAGGAGGCCCGGCCGGTGATCCTGGGCCACGTCCAGCGCGGCGGCACGCCCACCGCGTACGACCGGGTGCTGGCCACCCGTTTCGGCTGGCACGCCGTGGAGGCCGCGCACCGGGGCGAGTTCGGCATGCTGACCGCGCTGCGCGGCACGGACATCGTGATGGTGCCGCTCGCCGAGGCGACCTCGACCCTCAAGACGGTCCCGGCGCAGCGCTACGACGAGGCCCAGACGGTTCTGTGACGCCCTTTCGGGCGCCCGTTTTGCCCTGATGCCGCCCCCGCGCGCAGCTGCGTCCGGGGGCGGCACTACTGTGGTGGGGCACCACGGTCAAGGGAGTGAACAGATGGATCACAGCGGGCACGGCATGGACATGAACATGGACCTGCCGCCCTTCACTCTCGGACGCGGGCTGGAGTTCTCCTTCGACTCCTTCTTCCTGTTCGGCTCGCTGCTCGGGCTCGCCCTGTACGGGTGGGGCGTGCTGCGACTGCGCCGCCGCGGGGACTCCTGGCCGCTCGGGCGGACGATCGCCTTCACGATCGGCGTGCTGACCGTGGTCCTGGTGATGTGCACCAAGTTGAACGACTACGGCATGGTCATGTTCAGCGTGCACATGGTCCAGCACATGGTGATCAGCATGATCACTCCGATCCTGCTGCTGCTCGGGGCGCCGATGACGCTGGCGCTGCGTGCCCTGCCGCCCGCCGCGCGCGGCCACAAGGGTCCGCGCGAGTTGCTGCTGATGCTGCTGCACAGCCGGTACATGCGGATCATCACGCACCCGGCCTTCACGATCCCGATGTTCATCGCGAGCCTTTACGCCCTGTACTTCACCCCGCTCTTCGACTTCCTGATGGGCAGCCGGACCGGGCACATCGCGATGATGGTCCACTTCCTCGCGGTGGGCATCGTCTTCTTCTGGCCGATCATGGGCGTCGACCCGGGCCCGCACCGTCCCGGCTACGTGATGCGGATGCTGGAGCTGTTCGCGGGCATGCCCTTCCACGCCTTCTTCGGCATCGCCCTGATGATGGCGAGCGAGCCGATGATCACGACGTACGCGAACCCGCCGGCCTCGCTCCGGATCGACCCGCTGCTCGACCAGCAGTGGGGCGGCGGCATCGCCTGGGCCTTCAGCGAGATCCCCTCGGTGCTCGTACTGATCGCGCTGATGTACCAGTGGTACCACTCCGAGCAGCGGGCGGCGAAGCGCTCCGATCGGGCCGCCGACCGGGACGGCGATCAGGAGCTGGCGGCGTACAACTCGTATCTCGCCTCGCTTCGCGCGCGTGGCCAGTAGCGCGGGAGCACCTTCGCGCGCCACCATGGGGCATGACCGGATCCGTGAAGGCGATGGCCGTCCTGACCTTCGCCGCCCTGGTGGCCGTCGCCACGTACTCCGTGGCCCTCGGCAGCAATGGTTGGCTGTGGTTCGGCTGGGTGGTGCTGGGGCTGCTGACCGCCGGCATGGCGGCTTCTCGCAACACCTGACGAAGACCGTTTCGATCAAGACAGTGTGCGATCAAGGTGTCCCCGAGCTGCCGCCGCGGCACTGACTGTCCGTACGATGACCATGACAACGGGACATCGACGGGAGCGGCCTGGTGTTCTACCACTTGCTCAAGCACGTCTTGCTCGGCCCACTGCTGAGGCTGCTGTTCCGGCCCCGGATCGAGGGCCTGGAGAACATCCCCACCGAGGGGGCCGCGATCGTCGCGGGCAACCACCTGTCGTTCTCCGACCACTTCCTGATGCCCGCGATCCTCAAGCGGCGGATCACCTTCCTCGCGAAGGCCGAGTACTTCACCGGCCCCGGGGTCAAGGGGCGGCTGACCGCCGCCTTCTTCCGCAGCGCCGGGCAGATCCCGGTGGACCGCTCCGGCAAGGACGCCGGGCAGGCCGCCCTGCGGGAGGGGTTGGGGGTACTGGCCAAGGACGAGCTGCTGGGCATCTACCCGGAGGGCACGCGCTCCCACGACGGGCGGCTCTACAAGGGCAAGGTGGGCGTGGCCGCGATGGCGCTGCGCGCGGGGGTGCCGGTCGTGCCGTGCGCGATGGTGGGCACCTTCGAGATCCAGCCGCCCGGGCAGAAGATCCCGAACATCCGGCGGGTGACGATCCGCTTCGGCCGGCCGCTGGACTTCTCCCGGTACGCGGGGCTGGAGAACGAGCGGGCCGTTCTGCGGGCCGTCACGGACGAGATCATGTACGCGATCCTCGAACTGTCCGGCCAGGAGTACGTCGACCGGTACGCGGCCGAGGTCAAGGCCGAGGAGGAGGAAGCGCGGAAGAAGGCCCGGCGCTCGGGGCGCTGAGCCTTCTCCCACTCACTGCTTCCGGGCCTTAACGGACGGCCGGGAGCTCCTCCGGCGCGGGGAACACCGAGTTCTCCTGCGCGACGTCGGACGAAAGCGACCGCGCGGCAGCGGCGGCCGGGGCGACCGGGGTGGCGTGCGGGGCGCACGTCACGTCCTGGGCGTCGACCTTGCCGGTCAGCAGGTAGGCGTCGACCCGCGTGTTGATGCAGGGGTTCACCAGGCTGGTGACACCGTGCGAGCCGGCGTTCTGCTCGGTGATCAGGCGCGATCCGCCGAGGCGGCGGTGCAGCTCGACCCCGCCCTTGTACGGCGTGGCCGCGTCACGCTCGGCCTGGACGATCAGCACCGGCGGCAGACCGCGCTTGGCGCTCGCGCCGACCTCGATCGGGTTGTGCTGCTTGGACTTCCAGGTCGCGCAGGGCAGGTTCATCCACGCGTTGGACCAGGTCAGGAACGGGTACTTCTCGTGCAGCTTGGTGTTGTCCCGGTCCCACTTGGTCCAGCTGGTGGGCCACTTGGCGTCGGCGCACTCGACCGCGGTGTAGACGGCGTTGCCGTTCTCCGAGGCCGCGTTGCCCGCGATGTCCGTCATGTCCGGGGCGATGGCGTCGATCAGCGCCTGCTCGTCACCGGCCGCCCAGGCGGCGAAGGTCTGGGCGACGGGCACCCACGAGGAGTCGTAGTACGGGGCGCCCTGGAAGAAGCCGATGAGCTCCGCCGGGCCGACGACCCCGCCGAGCGGGTTGGCCTTGGCCTTGGCGCGCAGCTCCTGGTACTTGGCCTCGACCTTGGCGCGCGTGTCGCCGAGGTGGAAGACCGCGTCGTTCTTGGCGACCCAGTCCTGCCAGTCGTTCCAGCGCATCTGGAAGGCGACGTCCTGGCCGAGGTTCGCCTCGTACCAGATGTTGTCCGTCGACGGGTCGACCACGCTGTCGACGATCATGCGGCGCACGTGGGTCGGGAACAGGGTCGCGTAGACCCCGCCGATGTAGGTGCCGTAGGAGACGCCGAGGAAGTTCAGCTTCTTCTCACCGAGGGCGGCGCGGATGACGTCCAGGTCGCGCGCGGTGTTCGGCGTGGTCATGTGCGGCAGCATCTCGCCGCTGCGCTCCTTGCAGCCGTCCGCGTACTCCGCGGCGAGCTTGCGCTGGGCGCTCTTGTCGGCCGCGGTGTCCGGGACCGGGTCGGCCTTGGGGGCCTTCACGAACTCCTGCGGGTCGATGCAGGAGATCGGCGCCGAGTGCCCGACACCGCGCGGGTCGAAGCCCACGAAGTCGTACGCCTTGGCGGTGTTGACCCACAGCGGGCTCTTGGTGGTGGACCGGCGCGGGAAGCGCATGCCCGAACCGCCGGGACCGCCGGGGTTGTAGACGAGCGCGCCCTGACGCTCCTCCTTGGTGCCGGTGCTGACCGCGCGGTCGACCGCGATGTCGATGGTCTTGCCGAAGGGCTTGGCGTAGTCGAGCGGGACCTTGACCCAGCCGCACTGGATCGGGGCCGCGTAGCCCCAGTCGGCGGGACAGTCCTTCCAGTCGATCCCGGTACGGGCGGCGCGGGCGGCGGCGAGCTGAACGCCCAGCGCCTCCGGGACCCCGTTGTCACGGCCGGCGGTGGCCGCCGAGGCCGGCGTGGCCAGCAGCATGCTCGCCGCCAGCGTGCCGGTGATCAGTGTGGCGGCGCTCCCCAGCGCCGCGTTGCGTATCACGTGGTTGATCCCCCTGCGTCAGATACGGCACCGACGACCGGATTCGGCCGTCCGTGTGCAGGGGGATCCTTGCGCCTTACCGGGAGTTGGCGACAGAGCGGGATCAGGTTCTTTGCCAACCCGATAACCGGCGAGGTGTGTACCGCTGAGCGGTGTCTGCTTCGTCCCGTGTTCGCCCCGTGGTCACCAGGCGTAGGACGCTCGGGCCGCGTCGAGCAGCGCACGCAGCGCGAGTGCGTCCGGGGCCAGGGCCGTGACGAGCACGGCGGGGCCGGCCAGCGCGGTCACCGCCGCGAACTCCCCCAGCATCCCGGCCGCGGGCGGCCGCTCCGCGAAATCGGGGTTCACCACGAGGAGTTGACCGAGCGCCCGGTGCCCGGCGAGGCCCGCCGGGCCGTCCCAGCCGCCGGGCGCGCCCGGTCCGCAGGCGAGCTCCTGGTCCAGCAGCGGCCGCCCGCCCCGGGTGACGGTGAGGCGGCTGCGCAGCAGGCCCGGCGCTTCTCCGTGGCGGCCGAGCACCTGCTCCTCCCTCAGCAGCAGCCGGGCGGTGGGGGCCAGTCGGACCCGGGTGCGCACCCGCAGCTCACTGCCGCGTACGGAGACCAGCGGCTCCGGCAGCCAGCGCACCGACGCCCCGTCCTCCAGGGTCAGCCCCACGTCGTACCGCGCGGGCTCGCCGCCCCGGCCGGGCAGTGCCAGGGTGGCCGCCGCCGAGCCCAGCGCGAGGCTCGCCCCGGGCCCGACGGCGGCCTCGACGGTGAGGTGGTCCCCGCCGAGCGGGGCGCTCATCGCGCCGACCAGCATCACGCCGGCCTCGCCTCGGGCGCCCCGGGTGCGGCGCAGCGCGAGCGGCCCTTCCCCGGACAGCAGCGGCAGGGCGGTGCCGCCCCGCCCGTCGGCGGTGGCGCGGATGCGGGCGGTGGCCCGCACGCCCGCTGCGGGCGTGGACACGGCGGGCGGGGAGACGACGCGCGGGGACAAGGCGGGCGCGGAGACTGGGGGCGCGCTGGTCACCGTACGACCCAGGCGGCGATCCGCTCGCGCACCCAGTCGGCCACCGGGGCCACCCCTTCGGGGCCGCGCAGCGACTGGAAGGCGACGGGCAGTTCACCGCGCTGCTCGGCGGCGTCGCGGGCCATCCTGCCCAGGTCGGATCCGACGTGGGGGGCGAGGTCGGTCTTGTTGACGACGAGGAGGTCGGCGGTGGTGACGCCGGGGCCGCCCTTGCGCGGGATGTCGTCGCCGCCGGCCACGTCGATGACGAAGATCTGGGCGTCGACCAGGCCCCGGGAGAAGGTGGCGGTGAGGTTGTCCCCGCCGGACTCGACGAGGATCAGGTCGAGCGGGCCGCTCTCACGGAAGGCTTCCTCCAGTTCCTCGACGGCCTCCAGGTTCGCGGAGATGTCGTCGCGGATGGCGGTGTGCGGGCAGGCTCCGGTCTCGACGGCGGTGATCCGCTCGGGCGGCAGGACGGCCTCGCGGAGCAGGAACTCGGCGTCCTCCCGGGTGTAGATGTCGTTGGTGACGACGGCCATCGAGAGCTCGCCGCGCAGGGCCCGGCAGAGGGCCGCGACGGTGGCCGTCTTGCCGGAGCCGACGGGTCCGCCGAGGCCGATGCGCAGGGCGCGCCGGCTGCCGTCGGGCCGTAGCGGGGCGGCGCCGTGGGTGTGCCGGTGGGGGTAGGTCACGGCGTGGTCGAGGTGCACGGGGTGTCTCCTTGGGGGGTCAGGAAGCGAAGAGGCGTACCGGCCAGTCGGCATGGGCCTGCGCCGAGATGTCCAGCAGCGGTGAGGAGGCGGCGGGCAGCGCGTCCAGGCCCTCAGTGCGGGCCAGCAGTGCGGCTCCGGCCGCCTCGGCGGAGACGGCGTCGAGGTCGGGGGCGAGCCGGGCCAGCACCCCGCTGGCCTCGAAGGGGTCGAGGCCGAGCAGCCGCACGGTCGCGGTGGCCGGACCGCCGACGCTCTCGTACGCCGCCACGTGCGCGGCGTCGAGCGGCCCGAGCCCGGCCGCCCGGGCGGTGACGCCGAGCACCACGGGCTGGTGGGCGCCGCGCGGGAAGGCCGCGGCGAGCGCGTCCAGTTCGGGCGCGGGCCAGGTGGCCCGGGCGGCGCGCAGCAGCTGCCGACCGAGCCGCCGGGCCGCGGTGCGCAGTGCGGGCGCGGGGGTGCGGGCGTCGGCGGCGGCGTCGAGCTCCGCCGGGTCGAGCCCGAGGGCGGCGGCCGCGGCGAGTGCGGCGGCGGTGAGCCCGGAGGTGTGCAGCCGGCCCCGGCAGAAGTCCTCCAGTGTGGCGGCGTCGTGGATCCGGCCCGCCTTGCAGGCGGCCTCGGCCCCGCCGGAGTGGGCATGGCCCCCGGCGGGGAAGCGGCCGTCCGCGAGGACGAGCAGTGCGGCAAGGCTCATCGAGGGACGCCCATCAGAAGAGGAAGTATCTCTGGGCCATGGGCAGTTCGGTCGCGGGCGCCGGTTCCACGGCCTCGCCGTCGATGGTGACGGTGAAGGTGTCGGCGTCGACCTCGACCCTCGGCATGGCGTCGTTGTTGCGCATGTCCGCCTTGCCGACCTTGCGGGTGCTCTCGATGGCCGTGAACTGCTTGCCGAGGCCGAGCCGTTCGGGCAGTCCGTCGTCGAGGGCGGCCTGCGCCGTGAAGTTGAGCGAGTTCAGGGCGGGCGCGCGGCCGTGGCTGCCGAACATCGGGCGCGGCAGGACGGGCTGCGGAGTGGGGATGGAGGCGTTGGCGTCGCCCATCTGCGCGTAGGCGATCTGGCCGCCCTTGATGACCAGTTCGGGCTTGACCCCGAAGAAGGCGGGGTTCCACAGCACGAGGTCGGCGAGCTTGCCGGTCTCGACGGAGCCGATCTCGCGGGCGAGCCCCTGGGCCACGGCGGGGTTGATCGTGTACTTCGCGACGTAGCGGCGGGCCCGGTGGTTGTCGGCGGGTCCGTCGCCGGACAGGAAGCCGCGCCGCTTCTTCATCACGTGGGCGGTCTGCCAGGTGCGCAGCACGACCTCGCCGACCCGCCCCATGGCCTGCGAGTCGGAGGAGATGATGGAGATGGCCCCGAGGTCGTGCAGGACGTCCTCGGCGGCGATGGTCGAGGGCCGGATGCGGGATTCGGCGAAGGCGAGGTCCTCGGGGACGGCCGGGTTGAGGTGGTGGCAGACCATCAGCATGTCGAGGTGCTCCTCGACGGTGTTGACGGTGTGCGGCCGGGTGGGGTTGGTGGAGCTGGGCAGGACGTTCGGCTCGGAGACCACGGTGATGATGTCGGGTGCGTGCCCGCCCCCGGCGCCCTCGGTGTGGTACGAGTGGATGGTCCGCCCGGCGATGGCCGCGAGGGTGTCGGCGACGAAGCCGGCCTCGTTGAGGGTGTCGGTGTGGATGGCGACCTGGGCGCCGGTCTCCTCGCAGACGCCCAGGCAGGCGTCGATGACGGCGGGGGTGGAACCCCAGTCCTCGTGGATCTTGAAACCGAGGGCGCCGCCGCGCAGTTGGGAGTGCATGGCCTCGCGCGAGGTGGTGTTGCCCTTGCCGAGCAGGCCGATGTTGACCGGGTGGGCCTCCAGCGCCGCGAACATCCGGGCCAGGTGCCAGGGTCCGGGGGTGACGGTGGTGGCCTTGGTGCCTTCGGCCGGTCCGGTGCCGCCGCCGACGAGGGTGGTGATCCCGGAAGCGAGCGCCTCGTCCACGATCGTCGGCGAGATGAAGTGCACGTGGGCGTCGATGGCTCCGGCGGTGACGATCTTCCCGTTGCCCGCGATGATCTCGGTCTCGGGGCCGATGACGAGTGCGGGGTCCACCCCGTCCATGGTGTCAGGGTTGCCGGCCTTGCCGATGCCGCAGATCCGGCCGTCGCGGATGCCCACGTCGGCCTTGACGATGCCCCAGTGGTCGAGGACGACGACCCCGGTGATCACCGTGTCGGCGGCGCCCTCGGCCCGGGTGGTGCGGGCCTGGCCCATGGACTCGCGGATCACCTTGCCGCCACCGAAGACGGCCTCGTCGCCGGCCCGCCCGGGTCCGCCGGCGAGGTCCTGCTCGATCTCGACGAAGAGGTCGGTGTCGGCCAGCCGGATCCGGTCACCGGCGGTTGGCCCGAAGAGGTCGGCGTACACCTGCCGGGAGATCTCAGCCATCGAGCGGCCCTCCGGTCTCCCCGCGCAGCCCCGGCACGGTGCGCAGTCCGCCCAGGGGGACGAGGTCCACCGCGACCGGGATGCCCGGCTCGAAGCGGACGGCCGTGCCGGCGGCGATGTCGAGGCGCAGTCCGCGGGCGGCGAGCCGGTCGAATTCGAGGCCGGGGTTGGCCTCGGCGAAGTGGTAGTGGGAGCCGACCTGGACGGGCCGGTCCGCGGCGTTGAGCACGGTGAGGCGGGTGACGGGGCGACCCTCGTTGAGGAGCACCGGTCCGTCCCCGTAGGCGATCTCGCCGGGGATCATGCGGGTAACGCCCCTTCAGACGATCGGGTCGTGGACGGTGACGAGTTTGGTGCCGTCCGGGAAGGTCGCCTCGACCTGGACGTCGTGGATCATCTCGGGGATGCCCTCCATGACCTCCTCGCGACTCAGGACGGTGCGGCCGGAGGCCATCAGCTCGCCCACGGTCCGGCCGTCGCGGGCCCCTTCGAGGATGTGCGACGTGATCAGCGCGATCGCCTCGGGATGGTTGAGACGGACCCCGCGCGCCTTCCGTTTCTCGGCCACGTCGGCGGCGACGTGGATGAGCAGTCTCTCCTGCTCGTGCGGTGTCAGTTGCACACGTATCACCAAGTTTCCGGGACAAGATCAACTTTTGTGCCTGGGCGACCCTAGCGGCCGTCAACACTCTGTTGACCTGCGCGTATCCGTGCCAAGCGTGTCTTGCCCAACGCAGAAGAAGGCTTTCCGTCCCGACCACCACCGCTTTACCGGACCATGGGTGATCTTTGGCGGACGAACCTGACCCCACGCTAGGGGCCCTGCTTTTCCGCTGAGTTAACCCACGTTTCCGGCAGGTACCCGGTTCAATCCGGTTGCCCGCGGATCGCCGTTCCGTATACGGATGAACACTCGGAATGCCCAAAGAGGAGACACATGTTCGTCAACCCCGTCCGGCACATCACCTTCGACGCGCACGACCCCTACAAGGTCGCCGAGTTCTGGTCCGCGGTGACCGGCTTCCCGATCCACCCGGACGACGAGGTGGGTGACGACGAGATCCTGCTGGACCCGGGGCAGCCGAACGTGCCCGGCCTGCTGTTCATCCGGGTGCCGGACGCCAAGACCGTCAAGAACCGGGTGCACCTGGACATCCAGCCGCCCACCGGCACCCGGGACGAGACCGTCGAGCGTCTGGTCGGGCTCGGGGCGCGGATCGTCGACGACCAGCGCGCGCAGGACGGCGTCCTGGGCTGGGTCGTGCTCGCCGACCCGGAGGGCAACGAGCTGTGCATCGAGCGCAGCGCGGCGGAGCGCGCCGTCTCCTGACGCGGACGTCAGCCGCGGGTCACGATCAGCAGCCGGTGGGGGTCTTCGCCTGAGCGCCGGCTCCGATGGTCCACGGCAGGGCGATCCACACCGTCTTGCCGCCGTCCTCGGTGGGGGTGACCGAGAGCCGGCCGCCCGCCTCCGCGGTCAGCCAGCGGATGATGACCATGCCCCGGCCGTTGTCCTGCTGGACGGCGGCCGGGAGGCGCTTGGGCCAGCGCGGGTGGCTGTCGGTCACGCCGACCCGCAGCCACTCCTCCCGTTCCAACCGGACGTCGATGGTGAAGGTGGGCGACTGGCCGAAAGTGTGCTGTACGGCGTTGGTGGCGAGCTCCGACACGATCAGCCGGACGCTGTCGGCGGCGTCCGCGTCATCGGGAAGCCCCCATTCGCTCAGCACCTCCGCGACGTAGCGGCGGGCAGTGGCGACCGAGGCGGGATCGCTCGGCAGAGTGACGGATGCTTCCTGGTGATCTGCCATGGCGACGGTCCCTTTCCCACCGGGGTCGAGCCGCCCCGGATCTGTGCTGGACGCCAGAGTGCCACCCCTCACGCCGCCACATCCGCCGTTCCCCCAAGATATGCATATATCTGTCGCTCGATGCGGTGAACTCTGCTACGGAAGAGCGTATTTGGACGGCAGACTGGTGCGAGCTGTGCCGGTGGAAGGAGGCGGGTGTGCAGCACGGTCCCGCGGTGCGTCGGCGCAAGCTCGGCGAGGAACTGCGTGCCCTTCGTGACCGGTCCGGACTCACCAGTGGTGAGGCGGCCCGGATCGTGGGATGGCACCAGTCGAAAATCAGCCGCATCGAAACAGGCCGCAGCGGTGTGAAGCCCGAGGACATCCGTCTGCTGCTCGACGCCTACGGGGAGATCGTCAGCCCCGAGCAGCGCGCGTTGCTGGAGGCGCTGTCCGTCTCGGCCGCGGGCCCCGGACCGGGCGACGACACCGGGCGGGGCCGTCAGTGGTGGCACGACTACCGGGGGCTGCTGCCGCAGGAGTACCGGGACTTCATCAGCCTGGAGGCGGGCGCCCGGTCGGCCCGCACCGTCGAACTGTCCGTGGTGCCCGGGCTGCTGCAGACCCCCGGGTACGCCCGGGCGGTGACCCGGGCCGCGCTGGGCGGGCTCCCCGAGCCGAAGGTGGACGCGCTGGTCGACGTACGGCTGGCCCGGCAGTCGGTGCTGCGGGCCGATCCGCCGCTGGAGCTGAGCGCCGTACTGGACGAGGCGGTGCTGCGCCGGCAGATCGGTGGGGCCGGGGTGATGGCGCAGCAGCTGCGGCATCTGGTGGAGGTGGCTCGGCTGCCCCAAGTGCGTCTCCAGGTGCTGCCGTTCAGCGTGGGGGGCCATCTCGGCCTCACCGGACCGTTCGTCATTTTCTCATTTCCGAACATCGCCGATCTGGATGTGGTGGTACTCGACCATTTGACGAGTAGCCTCTATCTGGAGCGGAAGGAAGACCTAGAGGCGTACAGCGCCGCGTTCCGCACCATCCAGGCGCACGCCCTCCCGCCCCAGGACTCGTCGGATCTCATCAGCGCCCTCGCTGACGACGCGTAAGGAGGCACCCCCGTGTCCGCAACCCCCTTATCGACCAGCGGACTTCTGAACAGCGCGCGGTGGCGGCGGAGCAGCCGCAGCACCGGAATGAACAACTGCGTGGAAACGGCCGTCCTCGGCGGCGGCCTGCTGGCCGTCCGTGATTCCAAGCGGACGGAAGGCCCGGCCGTGCTCTTCACCGGGCCGGCCTGGGACGGCTTCCTCGCACAGGTACGGGCGGACGTCCCCTCGACGCCCTAGCGGTCCGTGGCTCCGGCCGGAGCGGTCCGCAGGATCGTCCCGACGGCCCGGTCGATCTCGTCCCCCGTGAGATCCGCCCGGGCGGTCAACCGCAGCCGGGAAATACCGTCCGGCACCGACGGCGGTCGGAAGCACCCCACGGACAGACCTGCCTCGCGGCAGTCGGCGGCCCACTGCAGTGCCGCCGAGGCCGACGGGGCCCGAACCGACACCACGGCCGCGTCCGGCCGGGCCGCGGTCAGGCCGGACGCGGTGAGCCGCCCGTACAACTGGGCGGCCACCTCGCGGGCGCGGTCCGCGCGCTCCGGCTCCCGCCGGAGCAGGCGCAGGCTCGCCAGTGCCGCGCCCGCGGCGGCCGGGGCCAGCCCGGTGTCGAAGATGAAGGTGCGCGCGGTGTTGACCAGGTGCCGGATGACCTTGGCCGGGCCGAGTACGGCTCCGCCCTGGCTGCCCAGCGACTTGGAGAGGGTCAGGGTGGCGACCACCCCGGGCGCGCCCGCGAGCCCGGCCGCGTACAGCGCGCCCCGGCCGCCCTCGCCCAGCACGCCGAGCCCGTGGGCGTCGTCCACGACCAGGGCCGCGCCCTCGTCCCGGGCGGCGGCGGCGTAGGCGGCGAGCGGGGCGGCGTCGCCGTCCACCGAGAACACCGAGTCACTGACCAGCAGCGCCCGGCCCTCGTGCGCGGCGAGCGTCTTGCGCGCGGTGTCGGGGTCGGAGTGCGGGATCACCGCGGTCTCGGCCCGCGACAGACGGCAGCCGTCGACGATCGAGGCGTGGTTCCCGGCATCGGAGACGACCAGCGTGCCGCGGTCGCTCAGCGCGGTGACGGCGGCGAGGTTCGCCGCGTATCCGGAGGAGAGGACCAGCGCGGCCTCGAACCCGCAGAAGGCGGCGAGTTCGCTTTCCAGTTCCGCGTGCAGCTCGGTCGTGCCGGTGACGAGCCGGGAGCCGGTGGCGCCGGCGCCCCAGCGCTCGGCCGCCTCCCGGGCGCCGCGGACGGTCTCGGGGTGTCGGGTCAGGCCGAGGTAGTCGTTGCTCGCGAGGTCCAACAGCGGCGACGTCTCCGGCCGCGGGCGCAGCGTCCGGACGAGACCGGCCTGCGCACGGGCGCTCTCCGCGGCGTCGATCCAGGCGAAGACGTCCACGGGGTCGGGTGTGTGCTGGGGCATCGGCACCATCGGCGGCATCGGCAGGTCCTCGCGTTTTGTCGGCAGTCCACAGACCTGCCCGACCCTAGCCGCCGTTACTTGCGGGTCAGGTGTGGCGATACACACACTCTCATCCGGCCATGTTGTGCGATCTCTCCTTGGCCGGGAGTGGTCGTGTAGGCCAGGATCGGCGTCATGGACCTGCTGAACACCCTGGTGGAAAAGGGGCTGCGGCGCGAGCTGCCGACCCGCGAAGAGGCACTCGCCGTTCTGGCGACTTCCGACGACGAACTGCTCGACGTGGTGGCCGCGGCCGGCAAGGTGCGCCGCCAGTGGTTCGGGCGTCGGGTCAAGCTGAACTACCTGGTCAACCTGAAGTCGGGCCTGTGCCCGGAGGACTGCTCGTACTGCTCCCAGCGCCTGGGGTCGAAGGCCGAGATCCTCAAGTACACGTGGCTGAAGCCCGAGGAGGCCTCCCAGGCCGCCGCCGCGGGTGTCGCGGGCGGCGCGAAGCGGGTCTGCCTGGTCGCGAGCGGCCGCGGTCCGACGGACCGGGACGTGGAGCGCGTCGGCAAGACCATCGCGGCGATCAAGGAGCAGAACGAGGGCGTCGAGGTCTGCGCGTGCCTCGGCCTGCTCGCGGACGGCCAGGCCGAGAAGCTGCGGGACGCGGGCGCCGACGCGTACAACCACAACCTGAACACCTCCGAGGCCACCTACGGCGCCATCACCAAGACGCACACCTACGCGGACCGCGTGGACACGGTGCAGAAGGCGCACGCGGCGGGCCTGTCGGCCTGCTCGGGTCTGATCGCGGGCATGGGCGAGAGCGACGAGGACCTGGTCGACGTCGTCTACTCGCTGCGCGAGCTGGACTCGGACTCCGTGCCGGTCAACTTCCTGATCCCCTTCGAGGGCACCCCGCTGGCCAAGGAGTGGAACCTCACCCCGCAGCGCTGCCTGCGGATCCTGGCGATGGTCCGGTTCGTCTGCCCCGACGTGGAGGTCCGGATCGCCGGCGGCCGCGAGGTGCACCTGCGCTCGCTGCAGCCGCTGGCGCTGCACATCGCCAACTCCATCTTCCTCGGCGACTACCTCACCAGTGAGGGCCAGGCCGGCCAGGCCGACCTCGACATGATCGCCGACGCCGGCTTCGAGGTGGAGGGAGCCGGTACCACCACCCTGCCCGCGCACCGCGCCGACGTGGCGGCGGCCGCCTCGGCCGGCGGCTGCGGTTCGCACGGCGGCGCCTCGGTCTGCGGTTCCGCGGGCTCCGCCGACTCCGCCGAGGCCGGCTGCGGTTCGGCGTGCGGCGGCTGCTCCGGGCACTCCGGACACGCGGAGGCGGAAGCGGCGCCCGTACCGGCTCAGGCCGAGGCCGGCGAGGTGCGCTCGGACCTGGTGGCGGTGCGCCGCCGCGGCGCGGGGACGGACATCGCCCCCAATGCCTGATCAGCACCCGCTGTCGGCCGGCGCGGAGCTCCTCGCGCTGGACCGGCAGCACGTCTGGCACCCGTACGGCCCGATGCCCGGGCGACAGGAGCCGTTGGTCATCGCCTCCGCCTCGGGGGTTCGGCTGCGGCTCGCCGTGCCCTCGCAGGGGCAGGGTCACGAGGAGCTCGTCGACGGCATGTCCTCCTGGTGGTCGGCCATCCACGGCTACAACCACCCGGTGCTGAACGAGGCCGCCACCACGCAGCTGGGCCGCATGTCACACGTGATGTTCGGCGGGCTCACCCATGAGCCCGCCGTCCGGCTCGCCGCGAAGCTCGTCGAGATCACCCCGGCGGGGCTGGAGCACGTCTTCCTCTCCGACTCGGGCTCGGTGTCCGTCGAGGTCGCGGTCAAGATGTGCCTGCAGTACTGGCGTTCGCTGGGCCGGACGGGCAAGACCCGGCTGCTGACCTGGCGCGGCGGCTACCACGGGGACACCTGGCAGCCGATGGCCGTGTGCGACCCCGACGGCGGCATGCACGAGCTGTGGCAGGGGCACCTGCCGAGGCAGGTCTTTGCGGACGCTCCGCCCGGCGGTTTCGACACCCCCGTCGACCCGGCGTACGTCGACCACCTGCGCACCCTGATCGCCGCGCACGCCGACGAGCTGGCCGCCGTCATCGTGGAGCCGGTGGTTCAGGGCGCGGGCGGCATGCGCTTCCACAACCCGGGCTACCTGCGGGTGCTGCGCGAGTTGTGCGACGAGTACGGCGTGCTCCTCGTGCTGGACGAGATCGCGACGGGCTTCGGCCGCACGGGCGCGCTGTTCGCCGCCGACCACGCGGGGATCACCCCGGACGTCATGTGCCTGGGCAAGTCGCTGACCGGCGGCTACCTCACCCTCGCCGCGACCCTGTGCACGGAGCGGGTGGCGGACGGAATCTCGCAGGGCGAGGTCCCGGTCCTGGCCCACGGGCCGACCTTCATGGGCAACCCGCTCGCGACGGCCGTGGCGCTGGCCTCCATCGACCTGCTGCTCGGCCAGGACTGGCCGACGGAGGTCAAGCGGATCGAGGCGGGCCTGCGCGAAGGCCTGGCGGACGTGTCCGCGGTGCCCGGGGTGCGTGACGTACGCGTCCTGGGCGCGATCGGCGTGGTCCAGCTGGACCACGAGATCGACATGGCGGCCGCCACCCGGGCGGCCGTGCGGGAGGGCGTGTGGCTGCGCCCGTTCCGGGACCTGATCTACACCATGCCGCCGTTCGTCACGGGCGACGGCGACGTGGCCCGCATCTGCCGTGCGGTGCGCGCGGCGGCCGAGGAAGGCTGAGATGTCCGTACTGGTCGTGTCCGGCACCGGTACCGAGGTCGGAAAGACCGTGGTCACGTCGGCGATCGCGGCCGCCGCGGTGGCGGCCGGCCGCTCGGTGGCGGTGCTCAAGCCCGCGCAGACGGGTGTCGGCCCGCAGGAGCCTGGGGACGCCGCCGAGGCGGTCCGGCTGGCCGGCCCCTCCGTCACGGCGGTGGAACTGGCCCGCTACCCGGAGCCCTTGGCCCCGGACACGGCCGCCCGCCGTGCGGGCCTGCCCACGGTCTCCCCGGAGCGGATCGCGGAGGCCGCTCGTCGGCTGTCCCGCTCCCACGACCTGGTCCTCGTCGAGGGCGCGGGCGGCCTGCTGGTCCGCTTCGACGAGGCGGGCCACACCCTGGCGGACGCCGCCCGCCTCCTCGACGCCCCGGTCCTGGTGGTGGCCGCGGCGGGCCTCGGCACCCTCAACTCCACCACCCTCACCGCGGAGGCCCTGCGGGCGCGGGAGCTGACCGGGCTGGGCGTGGTGGTGGGCAGCTGGCCCGCGACCCCGGACCTCGCCGCCCGCTGCAACCTGGCGGACCTCCCGGCGTCCTCGGCCCTGCCCCTCCTGGGCGCGGTCCCCGAGGGCTCGGGCGGCCTGGCGCCGGAAGAGTTCCGAGCCTCGGCCCCCGGCTGGCTCTCGCCCGCCCTCTCGGGCACGTGGTCGGCCGCGTCGTTCCTGACGGCCTGGCCGGCGTAACGGCTCGCCGGTTTCCCGGCCTACGCGAACGGCTTCACCCAGCGCCGCCAGCGCTCCTGACGGTGGTAGCCGGCCGCGGCCCACACCCGGTGCGCCCTTTCGTTCGCCTCGAGGACCATGGCGTCCCCGCGTCGGCCCCCGACGGCGACGAAGCGCCGTTCGGCCGCTTCGAGGAGCGCGCCGGCGATCCCCTGCCGGCGGTGGGAGGGCAGCACGGCCAGCCGGTACAGGGAGGCGCGCCAGCCGTCCCAGCCCGCGATCACGGAGCCGACGAGGAGCCCGTCGGACTCCGCGAGGATCAGGGCTTCGGGATCCCGCGTGACGAGCCGTGTCACGCCGTCCACGTCGTCCGTGATCGACGTGCCCTCTGCGGCTTCCTTCCAGAAGACGAGCACGTTCTCGGCGTCGGCCGGCACGGCGGCCCGTATGTTCAGCTCGGTCATGATCGGGAGCCAAGCACGCCCGGGCGGTGGCCCGCCACCGAGTTCCGCCCTTCGGGACCCGGCGGGGCTCCACCAAAAGGATGATCCGCTCCCTTTGCCCTTCCTTTACGATGTAGTGCAAGCAATCCCCGCCGAACGACCCTGATTGAAAGGTGTGAGCGTCCGCCCATGGGCGAGCCTCCCAGTCCACGACCCACCCGTTCGCGACATCGCGCGGTCCCCCTCCTCCTGGCCGATCATGGGACGGAGGTGATCGACCGATGACCGAGGTGCTCCTGCTCGTCGTGGCACTGCTGCTCTGCATTGCCTGCGGGGTCTTCGTGGCGGCCGAGTTCTCGCTGACCACCGTCGAGCGCAGCGAACTCGAACGAGCCGTCGAGCGCGGCGAGCGCGGGGCGGACAGCGCCCTGGCCGCCGTGCGGACCCTGACCTTCCAGCTCTCCGGCGCCCAGCTCGGCATCACCGTGACCGGCCTGGTCATCGGCATGATCTCCAAGCCGTCGATCGCGGCCCTGCTCGAGGGCCCGTTCAAGGCCATGGGGCTGTCCGCCGGGGCCGCGTCCTCCACCGCGCTGGTCCTGGGCACCGTGCTGTCGACCGTCGTCCTGATGGTCGTCGGCGAGCTGGTGCCGAAGAACTGGGCGATTTCCTCGCCGCTGGCCATCGCCAAGCGCGTGGCGACCATGCAGCGGGTGTTCAGCCGGGCCTTCAGGCCCCTGATCAGCCATCTGAACACCACCGCGAACCACATGGTCCGCCGCTTCGGCTTGGAGCCGGCCGAGGAGCTGGCCTCCGCGCGCACCCCGCAGGAGCTGGTCGCCCTGGCGCGGCACTCCGCGAGGGCGGGCGCGCTGGAGAAGGACACCGCCGAGCTGTTCGTGCGTACCTTGAACCTCGCCGACCTGACCGCGGAGAACGTGATGACCCCGCGCGTCCAGGTCACCGCCCTCGACGTGCAGACCACCGCCGAGGACGTGGCGAACGCGACGCTGGCCACCGGCCTGTCCCGCTTCCCGGTCTACCAGGGCAGCCTCGACACGGTCGTCGGCACCGTCCACATCAAGGACGTGCTGGCGCTGCCCGCCGAGGAGCGCCACCGCCACCCCGTGTCGCAGCTGCTGCGCGCGCCCCTCCTCGTACCGGAGTCGCTGACGGTGGACCGCCTGCTGGACCGGCTGTCCGGAAAGCAGACGATGGCCGTCGTCATCGACGAGTACGGCGGCACGGCCGGCGTGGCCACGCTGGAGGACATCGTCGAGGAGGTCGTCGGCGAGGTCCGCGACGAGCACGACCCGCACGAGACCCCGGACCTGGCTCCGGCCGGCACGGACGCCGACGGGCGCGCGCTCTACTCCGCCGACGGCGCCGCGCGCACCGACCAGCTCCAGCGGATCGGACTGCGCGTGCCCGAAGGGCCGTACGAGACCCTGGCCGGGCTGATAGCGACCGAGCTGGGCCGGATCCCGATGGTCGGCGACAGCCTGGAGATGGGCGGCTGGCGGCTGGACGTCGTGGACGCCAGCGGGCGACGGGCCGCGCGGGTGCTGCTGCACGTGCCGTCCGAGTCCGACCAGGACAGGGGTGGGGAGGGGGCCCGATGACCGCGATCCAGCTTCTGATCGGCCTGGCGACCCTCGTCGTCAATGCCTTCTTCGTCGGCGCGGAGTTCGCGCTGATCTCGGTGCGGCGCAGCCAGATCGAGCCGTACGTCGAACAGGGCGACCGGCGGGCCCGCGCGGTCCTGTGGGGCCTGGAGCACGTGTCGGCGCTGATGGCGGCGGCCCAGCTGGGCATCACGCTGTGCACCCTGGTGCTGGGTGTGGTGGCCGAACCGGCCATCGCGCACCTGCTGGCCCCGCTGTTCGACCTCGTCGGGGTGCCGGGCGGCGTGACGCACGCGATCTCCTTCGCCGTGGCGCTGGCCCTGGCGACGTACCTGCACATGCTCTTCGGCGAGATGGTGCCGAAGAACGTGGCGCTGGCCGAGCCGGTGCGCACCGCACTGCTCCTGGGGCCCCCGCTGGTGGCCCTCACGCGGGCGCTGCGGCCGGTGATCTTCGCGATCAACGCGTTCGCCAACGCGCTGCTGCGGCTGCTGCGGGTGGAGGTGAAGGGCGAGGTCTCGGCGAGCTTCTCGGACGACGAGCTGGCGCGGATCGTCAAGGACTCCAGTGACGCGGGGCTCATCGACGACCGGGCGAGCGAGCGGCTGCACGACGCCCTGGAACTGGGCCGTCGGCCGGTCACCGACGTGGTGCTGCCCGCGGACCGGGTGGTCCCGGCCCAGGAGGGCATCACGCCGGCCGGGCTGGAGCGGCTGTCGGCGGAGTCCGGCTACTCCCGTTTCCCGATGGTCGACGCCCACCGCCGGATCCTGGGCTACCTGCACGTCAAGGACGCTCTGGACGCCGAGCCGGACCAGCGCGACGAGCCGTTCCCGGTCACGGCTCTGCGGCCGATCGCGCAGATCCGGGCGGAGACCCCGCTGGACGACGTGCTGACCGCGATGCGGCGCAGCCGCACGCACCTGGCGGCGGTGCTCGGGCCGGACGGCGCGATGACGGGCCTGGTGACGATGGAGGACGTGCTGCGCGAGCTGTTCAGCCGCCCGACATCCACATAGGGGCGGCGCGAAGGCGGTTTGCGGATTGCGCTCCCCGGCCCTGCGGGGCCGGGGTACCGCGCGGTAACATCACTCCGCCATGGAGATGAATGCGCGCTACACCAGTTTCGTCGCGGTCGGCGACTCCTTCACCGAGGGCATGTCCGACCTGCTCCCCGACGGCTCCTACCGGGGCTGGGCCGACCTGCTGGCCGCCCGCCTGGCGGCGCGCGAGCCGGGCTTCCGCTACGCCAACCTCGCGGTGCGCGGGAAGCTCATCGGGCAGATCGCCGAGGAGCAGGCTCAGGTGGCGGCCGCGATGGGCGCCGACGTGGTGGCCCTGGTGGGCGGGCTGAACGACACCCTGCGCCCCAAGGTGGACATGGGCCACGTCCGGGCACACCTGGAGGCGGCCGTGGAACTCCTCGCGCCCTCCTGCAAGCACCTGGTCCTCATGCGCTCCCCGGGGCGCAACGGGCCGGTGATGGAGCGCTTCCGCCCCCGCATGGAGGAGCTCTTCGTCATCATCGAGGAGCTCGCGGCGCGGCACGGCGCCCTGGTGGTCGACCTGTACGGGGCTCCCGCGCTCGGCGACCAGCGCATGTGGGACGTGGACCGGCTGCACCTGACCGCCGAGGGCCACCGTCGGGTCGCCGAGGCCGTCTGGCAGACGCTGGGCCTGCCCGCCGAGCACGACTGGCGCGCCGAACTTCCCGCGGCCGCGCCCCCGGGGTGGGCGGTGCGCCGGGCCCAGGACGTGAGCTTCGCCCGGCAGCACCTGCTCCCCTGGATCGGCCGCCGCCTGACGGGCCGCTCCTCCGGGGACGGACGCCCGGCGAAGCGCCCGGAGCTGCTTCCGTACGCGCCGTACGAGGACTCGCCGGTCTCGTAGCAAGGCACAATCCGGAGCGGGGGCCCTACCTGCGTAAACGCACAGCCGGGGCCCAAGTAGAATCCCTACACGTGACAGCCAAGCCCCGCATCCCCAATGTCCTGGCCGGCCGCTACGCCTCCGCGGAGCTCGCCGTCCTGTGGTCCCCCGAGTACAAGGTGACGCTGGAGCGGCGGCTGTGGCTCGCCGTGCTGCGCGCCCAGAAGGACCTCGGCATCGAGGTCCCCGACGCGGCCCTCGCCGACTACGAGCGCGTCCTGGAGACCGTCGACCTCGCCTCCATCGCCGAGCGCGAGAAGGTCACCCGACACGACGTGAAGGCCCGCATCGAGGAGTTCAACGACCTCGCCGGTCACGAGCACGTCCACAAGGGCATGACCTCGCGCGACCTCACCGAGAACGTCGAGCAGCTCCAGATCCGGCTCTCCCTGGAGCTGGCCCGCGACCGCACCGTCGCCGTCCTCGCCCGCCTCGGCAAGCTGGCCGGCGAGCACGCCGAGCTGGTCATGGCCGGCCGCTCGCACAACGTGGCCGCGCAGGCCACCACCCTGGGCAAGCGCTTCGCCACCGCGGCCGACGAACTCCTCGTCGCTTACGACCGCCTGGAGAACCTGCTCGACCGCTACCCGCTGCGCGGCATCAAGGGCCCCGTCGGCACCGCGCAGGACATGCTCGACCTGCTCGGTGGCGACGCCGCCAAGCTGGCCGACCTGGAGCAGCGGATCGCGACCCACCTCGGCTTCGCCCAGGCCTTCACCTCGGTGGGCCAGGTCTACCCGCGCTCGCTCGACTACGACGTGGTCACCGCCTTGGTGCAGCTCGCCGCCGCCCCGTCGTCGATCGCCAAGACGATCCGGCTGATGGCCGGCCACGAGCTGGTGACCGAGGGCTTCAAGCCCGGCCAGGTCGGCTCCTCCGCGATGCCGCACAAGATGAACACCCGCTCCTGCGAGCGCGTGAACGGCCTGATGGTCATCCTGCGCGGTTACGCCTCGATGACCGGCGAGCTGGCCGGCGACCAGTGGAACGAGGGCGACGTCTCCTGCTCCGTGGTCCGCCGCGTGGCCCTGCCGGACGCCTTCTTCGCCTTCGACGGCCTCCTGGAGACCTTCCTGACGGTCCTCGACGAGTTCGGTGCCTTCCCGGCCGTCGTCGCCCGTGAGCTGGACCGCTACCTGCCGTTCCTCGCGACCACCAAGGTCCTGATGGGCGCGGTGCGGGCCGGCGTGGGCCGCGAGGCCGCCCACGAGGTCATCAAGGAGCACGCGGTGGCCTCCGCCCTGGCCATGCGCGAGCAGGGCGCCGAGCGCAACGAGCTCCTCGACAAGCTGGCCGCCGACGAGCGGATGCCGCTGGACCGGGCGCAGCTCGACGCGCTGATGGCCGACAAGCTGTCCTTCACCGGCGCCGCGGGCGACCAGGTGGCGGCGGTGGTGTCGCGTATCGAGGCGATCACCAAGCAGCACCCGGAGGCCGCCGGGTACGCGCCGGGGTCGATCCTCTGACCCCCGACGAGCTGAACGCCGCCCGTGACCGCGTCCTCCCGGACGTGGTCGCGGGCGGTCTGCGTGTCCTGTTCTGCGGAATCAACCCGGGTCTCCTCTCCGCCGCCACGGGCCACCACTTCGCCCGCCCCGGCAACCGCTTCTGGCCCGTCCTTCACCTCTCGGGCTTCACCCCGCGCCGGCTGGCCCCCTCCGAGCAGGAAGAGTTGCTCACCTACCGGCTCGGCATCACCAACGTCGTGGCCCGCGCCACGGCCCGCGCCGACGAGCTCAGCGCCGAGGAGTTCCGCGAAGGCGGCCGCATCCTGACGGCCAAGGTGGAACTCCTCCGCCCCCAGTGGCTCGCCGTGGTCGGCGTCACCGCCTACCGCACCGCCTTCGGCGAGCGGAAGGCGCAGATCGGCCCCCAGGAGCGGACCATCGGCTCCACCCGCGTCTGGGCCCTCCCCAACCCCAGCGGCCTCAACGCCCATTGGACCGCCGAGACCATGGCCCAGGAGTACGCCCGCCTCCGCGCGGCCGCCACAACCTCCGAAGCCTAGGGCGGATCGATGACCGTGACCCCTGCCATCAGCAGGTAGGGGTCGCCCTCGTCCCACTGCGCCACGTAGGACACGAGCCAGTGATCGCCGGCCTTCCACAGGTGCACATGGTCGGTGCTGTTGCTCAACTCGTCCCACGGCTCCGGTATCTCCTCCCCGTCGAACCCGCGGGCCCTCAGCGATCCCAGACTGAAGACCTGCGGGTCTCCCCACCGGCCGGTCAGGGCCTGGGTCAGCGCCCCGTATTCGGCATTGATCTGGTCGGCCGCCTCGCTCCGGCCCGCACCGCCGTCCTCCCAGAAGTCCGCGGTCCGCCCGACCGGGACCAGGTGGTAACCCGGGCCGCTGCTCTGCCCGCCGGACCAGACCGGCTCGGGCGGGAATTCCGTCACCCGGAGCCGGTCGATCGTGTCGAGATGCTCTGCCGTGGTCATACCGTCAGTATCCCGACCCCCACTGACAACTGGCCCGCCGTCACGCGTCCCGGCGGCGCACCGCGATCCAGCCACCGATTACCGCGACCACCGCCCAGAGCGCCATCACACCCAGCCCGGTCCACGGACCGAGGTCACCGTGCGGCTCGATCCGCATCACCATCTGCCCGGCACGGTCCGGCATGAACTGGCCGAGCCCACCCACGGCCTCACCGACGATGAAGGACACCATGAGGACGAACGGTATGAGGAGGCTCAGTACGGCCACCCCGCTGCGCAGCACCGCCGTCAGCCCCGCCGAGAACAGAGCCATGACGGTCAGGTAGAGGCCGCTTCCGACGATCGCCCGCACGGTGCCCGGGGCGCCCAGCTCCAGGGCGTACGGACCCATGAACGCCTGGCCGGCCACGAAGGTCAGGAACCCGGTGATCTGCCCCACGGCGAGGGCGAGTCCGCCCACCATCGAGATCTTCGACAAGTAGAACCGGGTGCGGTGGGGCACAGCGGTGAAGGTGGTGCGCAGGGCGCCGTTGTGGAACTCGGCGGAGAAGGCGGTCGCGCCGAAGGCGATGGCGGCTATCTGACCGAAGTTGAGTCCGTAGAAGGCGGCGAGCAGCGGGTCCTGCCCCATGCTGCTCTCCTCTGCCTGGCCTATCGCCGCGGCCGTCAGGGCCTGGATCGCCACGGTGGCGAGGAGGATGGATATCAAGGACCAGAAGGTGCCCCGGAGGGACCGGATCTTGATCCACTCGGAGTGCAGGACGGGCAGGGTGGGCAGAGCGGTGCTCATGGCGGAGCCTCCTGGAAAGAGGGGGGACGGTCAGTGGGTGGCGGCGAACTGGGCGTGGTCGGCGGTGAGGTCCAGGTAGGCCTGCTCCAGCGAAGCGCGCTCGTCGGAGAGCTCCAGAATGGGAATCCCCTCCCGGGCGGCCATGCTGCCGAGCCGTTCCGCCTGTATGCCGTCGACGGTCCAGCGCCCGCCGTCGGCGCCGACCATCTCGAAGCCGTCCCGTGCGAGGGCGGCCCGCAGCCGGATCGGGTCCGTGGTGCGCAGTCGCACCTTGGGGGTGCTGCGCGCGTCGATGAACTCTTCCATCGAGGTGTCGGCCAGCAGTCTGCCCGCGCCGAGCACGACCAGGTGGTCGGCCAACGTCGACGTCTCGGACATGAGGTGGCTGGAGACCAGGACGGTGCGGCCCTCGGCGGCGAGGCCGCGCATCAGCTCGCGGATCCAGATGATCCCCTCGGGGTCGAGCCCGTTGGTCGGCTCGTCGAGCAGGAGTACTCCGGGATCTCCCAGCAGCGCGGCGGCGATTCCCAGACGCTGACGCATGCCCAGGGAGAAGGTCTTCACCCGGCGCTTGGCCGCAGCGGCCAGCCCGGCCTGCTCCAGTACCTCGTCCACCCGGCTGACCGGTATCCGGTTCGAGGCAGCGAGTACGCGCAAGTGGTCGCGGGCGGTGCGTCCGCCGTGGATGGACTGCGGGTCCAGGAGCGCTCCGACCTGGCGCAGCGGGTCCGTGAAGGTGGTGAACTGCCGGCCGCCGATGGTGGCCGTGCCGGAGGTCGCCCGGTCCAGGCCCAACAGCAGCCGCATCGTGGTCGACTTGCCGGCGCCGTTGGGGCCCAGGAAGCCGGTGACCCCTCCGGGCAGAACGTCGAAGGTGAGGCGGTCCACGGCACGGGTGGCGCCGTATTCCCTGGTCAGTTCTCGGATCTCGATCGTGTTCATGCCTCAAGATTCGCCGTCGCCCCCACCCCCTGCCCTCCCCCACGTGGGGGGACCGTCTCCCCCACGTGGGGGAGACGGTGGCCGGCCGCCGGCTGTCACGATGAGGGCATGTACCGATTGCTTCGTGCTCCCCTCCGTGGGGTCACGTACTCCCGCTGGCTGCATCTGCTCATTCCGATCCTGATCGTCTCCATTTGGATGTTCATAGAGCCCGCGTGGCCGTGGATGCCCGCCCTGATCGTCGCTCCCTTCGGGCTGGTCCCCTGGGTGCGGCTGGCCGAGGGGCTGCAGGCGCAGTTCCTGCTGACCCCGCAGGAGCGTGGCCGGCACGACGGTTCCATCAGCACCGCGCCGTCCGCGCGTTGGGGGGACCGCTGGCGGACGGTCGCCTGGCTGGAGATACGTCTCGTGCTGGCGGGCGCGGCCATGTTGGCGACGGTGTGGCTGCCGGTGATGGCGCTGGAGCTCGCCCTCACCGGCGCCGGGCGCGACCTCGGGTCGGACGACGTGCTCCTGCCCTTCGTCCCGCCGCGCTGGGCGGCCTTGCTCCTCGTGCCGGTGCCGCTGGTCCTGCTGCTGGTGATCGTGGTCCTGCTCGGCGAAGCCGTTACCGCGATAGCCACCAGGCTCCTGGGGCCTTCGGCGGCCGAGCGCCTCAGCGCGTTGGAGGCGCGGACGGAGCAGCTGCTCGAACGGACGCGGATAGCCCGGGAGTTGCACGACTCCATTGGGCACGCACTCACCGTGGCGGTCGTCCAGGCGGGTGCCGCCCGGGCCGCGGGCGATCCGGAGTTCACCGAGCGCGCGCTGTGCGCGATCGAGGAGACCGGCCGGGCCGCGATGGAGGACCTGGAGCGGGTGCTGATGGTGCTCCGGGAGTCCGCGCAGCCTCCCTCCCAGCGGCCCACCCTGGCCGACGCCGACCGGCTGCTGGAGTCCGCTCGCGCTTCCGGTGCCCCGGTGGACGCCGAACTGTCCGGCCCACTGGAGAAGTTGCCGGGGCCGGTGACGCGGGAGGGGTACCGGATCCTGCAGGAGGCCCTGACCAACGTACTGCGGCACAGCGGGCCGGTGCCGGTCCGCGTGCGGATCGAAGTGGCCGTGGGAAGACTGGATTTGGAGGTCACCAACCCGCTCCCGACGGAGCCCACGCTGATGACCGGCCGCGGTTCCGGTCTGCGCGGCATTCGGGAGCGGGCCGCGTTGCTCGGCGGAGAGGCTCAGACCGGGCCGCACGAGGGCAACTGGAGGGTGCGCGCCCGGCTTCCGCTGGAGCGAATACGCTGACCGGATGCCGGTTACCGTACTGCTCGTCGATGACGAACCCCTGGTGCGCGCGGGTCTGCGCGCCGTCCTGGAAGCCCAGCCCGACATCGAGGTGGTGGGCGAAGCGCCCGACGGTGCCTCAGTGGTCCCGCTCGTGCGGCAGCTGCGGCCCGACGTGGTGGCGATGGACGTACGGATGCCGCTGCTCGACGGGATCGAGGCGACCCGCGCGATCCTGAAGACGGTGGACTCCCCACCGAAGATCCTCGTGGTCACCACCTTCGAGAACGACGAGTACGTCTACGAGGCTCTGCGGGCCGGCGCGGACGGGTTCCTGTTGAAGCGGGCCCGTCCTTCGGAGATCGTCCACGCGGTGCGGCTGGTGGCGGAGGGCGAGACGCTGCTCTTCCCCGCTGCCGTGCGGGCCCTGGCCGCGGAGTACGGAAACCGACAGGCCCGGGCCGTGCTGGAGCGGGCGGCCCTGACCGAGCGCGAGGAGGCGGTCCTGCGGCTCATGGCCCAGGGGCTGACCAACGTGGAGATCGCCGGCCGGCTGATCGTCGGAGCGGAGACGGTGAAGTCCCACGTCAGCGCGATTCTGGCGAAGCTGGGGGCGCGGGACCGGACCCAGGCCGTGATCATGGCGTACGAATCGGGGTTCGTCGCCCCGGCCTGAGTGGAGCGATGAGTTCCGGCCGATGAGGGGCTGGTTCTCGCCGCAGCACCGGGCGCGCAGTACGATCCGGCTGACAGGGCCGCTAGCTGGGAGGACACACGTTGGGGCAGCTGACCGGCGGAGATCCCTCTCTGCTCAGGCGGATCAATTCCGCCGTGGTGCTCCGGGCGCTGCGCGCGGCCCAAGCACCTACCCTCACCGACCTCACCCGGGTGACCGGGCTCTCCCGGCCGACCGTCGAGGGGGTCGTGGAAGGGCTGATCGCGACCGGGCTGGTCGTCGAGGCCGATGCCGAGGAAGGCGCCCGCCGGCAGGGGCGACCGGCGAGGCGGTTCCGCTTCCGGGCCGAGGCGGGGCACCTGCTGGGCATCGAGATCGGCTCGCACCGCGTCGCCGTGCTGCTCTCCGGGCTGGACGGACGCGTCATCGGCGCGGGCACGAAGGACGTCGCGGAATCGGCGTCCGCCGACGAGCGGCTGGAGAAGGTCCGCTCCGCCGTGGCGGATCTGCTGCGCCGGGCCGGGGTGCCCCGGGACTCCCTGCGCGCGGTCGGGGTCGGCAGCCCCGGGATCGTGGAAGCGGACGGCACGGTCCGCCTCGGCACCGCCCTGCCCGGCTGGACGGGACTACCGCTGGGGGAACGACTGCAGCGCTCGTTCCGCTGTCCGGTGCAGGTGGAGAACGACGCCAACGCCGCGGCGGTCGCCGAGCATTGGAAGGGGGCCGCGCGGGACACCGACGACATCGTGTTCGTCATGGCGGGGCTCAGCCCCGGCGCCGGCTCACTGATCGGCGGCCGGCTCCACCGGGGCTTCGGCGGAGCGGCCGGCGAGATCGGCGCCCTGCACCTGCTGGGCCGTGAGGTCACGCCCGAGAAGCTGCTGTCGACCACCGGGGAGCCCCTGCATCCGCTGGACGAGCCGGCGGTGGCCGAGGTCTTCGCGATGGCCAAACGGGGCGACGAGCGGGCGGTGGCCGCCGTGGAGCGGTTCCTGCAACGGCTGGTGCACGACGTCGCGGCGCTGGTCCTGGCGATGGATCCGGAGCTGGTGGTGGTCGGCGGCTGGGCAGCCGGGCTGGACGGGGTCCTGGATCCCCTGCGACGGGAACTCGAGCGCTACTGCCTGCGCCCGCCGAAGGTGGCCCTCTCCCTGCTCGGCGAGGCGGCGGTGGCCACCGGGGCGCTTCGCCTCGCGCTGGACCACGTGGAGGAAGAGCTCTTCGCGGTGGAGAAGACGGTCACGGCCCGGCGCCGCTGACCACGCCCCGCGCGGCCGGAACACGCGCCGCACATGCCGGCGCGGCCCGGGCCCGGCGACTGTCGGACCCGGGCCGCACCCGGAACTCGAAGCTCGGCACCGACGGCCGAGCGGCCGGTCGGTGGATCGGCCGGCTGCTGGATCGGCCGGTCGGGGATCGGCCGGTCGGGGATCGGCCGGTGGATCGGCCGGTCGCGTCAGGAGGCGACGCGCGGCTCGTGGGTGATCTCGACGTCGCCGGAGTCCCCGAAGGTGAGCCGGCAGGTGTCGGCGCGGTAGGTGGCCACCGAGACCGCCGCGGTCCCCGCGGCGGTGAAGTAGCGCGTGGTGACGAGGAGTACGGGCGCGCCGGGCAGCCGGTCCAGTTCCTTGGCGTCGTCGGCGCGCGCGGAGCCGAGCTCCACCGAGCGGTCCTGGCCGTCGAGGACCAGCCGCTGCAGCTCGCGCAGGACGGCGCGGGCACGGGTAGGGCCGGCCGAGGCCTCGATGGCGGTGAGACCGGGCACCGAGGCGGCCGGGACGTAGAGCAGTTCGGCGGCGACGGCCTGACCCTGGGTGACGCGGGTCCGGCGCACGGTGTGGACCGGCTCGTCGGCGGCGAAGGCCCCGCCGGTACCCAGCAGCTTCAACACGGCGGCGGACGGCAGGGTCTCGGCCGCGTCCACCGGTTCCCAGCCGTCGACGTGCTCGCCGGGCCAGCTGTGCCCGGCGGTGCCCACGGCGACACCGACGCGCGGCGGGGCAACGGTGGTTCCGACCCCGCGGCGGCGCTGCAGCCGGCCTTCGAGCTCCAGCTGTTCGAGTGCCTGGCGCAGGGTCGCGCGGGCGACGCCGAAACGGGCGGCGAGCTCACGCTCGTTCGGCAGGACCTCGCCGACGGCGAAGTCCTGGTCGAGCGCTTCGCTGAGGACGGTCTTGAGGTGCCAGTACTTCGGCTCCGGCACCGTTTCGAGCTGCGTGGTCCCCACCCTGACTCCTCCTGCCATCGCCGCACTCGCCGTGTGTTCCAGCGGCAGTTCCGCGCCTTTGTTTATTAAAGGTTCCTGCACTATCCCTGCGACGATAGGACGGCGCACCCCCTTGGTCAAGACCAATGCTCACCCCTGCACCGGGCAGATCGGGCATACGCATCAAGCCGTTCACGGGATGTTCTCGTATGAGCCGAAGGCTTGTAGTCAAGGGCTACCGGACGGTAATCATGACGGTGGCACTACTGACAGCCTGTCTCACACGCGTCCAACCGACGAGGAGCAGCATGACCGCCACGGTCTCCTTCACGATCGATTCGCCGCTCGGCCCCCGCACCGCCACCGTCGCCTACGAGCGCAAGGGCGCGGGCGAACCACTTCTCCTGCTGCACGGCATCGGCCACCACCTCCAGGCCTGGCACCCGGTGATCGACGTCCTGGCCGCCGAGCACGATGTGATCGCCGTCGACCTGCCCGGCTTCGGCGCCTCGGAGCCGCTGCCCGAAGGGGTTCCCTACGACCTGGCCACCGTGCCCCCGGCGCTCGGGGCGCTCTGTGCGGCCCTCGGTGTCGAGCGCCCGCACGTCGCGGGCAACTCCCTCGGCGGACTGCTCGCGCTCGAAATGGGTCGGACCGGTCTGGCCCGCTCGGTCACCGCCCTCTCCCCCGCCGGGTTCTGGACGGAGGGCGAACGCCGCTACGCCTTCGCCACCCTCCTCGCGATGCGCGCCGGCGCCAAGGCACTACCCCGCCCCGCGCTGGAGCGGCTCTCGCGCGGCGCCACGGGCCGGGCCGCACTCACCGGCACCATCTACGCCCGCCCGGCCCGCCGTTCGCCCGAGGCCGTGGTCGCCGAGACCCTCGCCCTGCGCGAGGCCACCGGCTTCGAGGCGACCCTGGCCGCCGGTGGGTCCGTACGGTTCACCGAAGACGTTCCCGGCCTGCCGGTCACCATCGCCTGGGGCACTCGCGACCGGCTGCTGCTGCGCCGCCAGGGCGTACGGGCCAAGCACACCATCCCCGACGCCCGACTGGTCCGGCTCCCGGGCTGCGGCCACGTCCCGATGAACGACGATCCGGCGCTCGTCTCCCGGGTGATCCTGGACACCGCCCGCAGCCGCCACCTCGTGGCAGCCTGACCGCGGCCCGCCGACGCGGAGCGGAGCCGCCGAAGCGTTGAACGTTCAAAGCGGCGAAGGAGCGGAGGGCTGACGGACCGGAGGGCTGACGGACCGGAGGGCTGAACGGCTGAGCGGCCGGCGGCTGTTCATCCCCGGTTCGCGTGGGCGATGCGGCCGGGCCGGGGTGCGGCGGCACGCTGGTCCGACCCACCCCCGCCCGCCCCTGGAGACGCACCGATGGCACCGATGCCGCGCACCCGACGGTCCCTGATCGGCGGTTCCCTCGCCCTGTCCTCCGCACTGTTCGCCGCTCCGGCGCTCGCCGCCCCCGCCTTCGCCCGCTCCGGCCGGCCGAACGCGCTCTGGGGCGTGCAATCCGGCGAGATCACCGCCCACTCGGCCACCGTGTGGACCCGCTCCGACCGCCCGGCGCGGATGTACGTGGAGACCTCCCCGAGCGAGGCGTTCCGCTACGCCGTACGCCGCCACCGCGGGCCGCTGCTCGGCCCCTCCGGTGACTTCACCGGGACGACCGTCCTGCGCGACCTCCCACCCGGGCAGCAGATCCACTACCGGGTGGTGCTGGCCGACCCCGACGACCCTCGCCGCACCTCCGAGCCGGTCCACGGAAGCTTCCGCACCACCCCCGTCTCCCGCCGCCACGACGTGCGCTTCCTGTGGTCGGGGGACCTGGCCGGTCAGGGCTGGGGCATCAATCCCGACCTCGGCGGCTACCGCGTCTTCGAGGAGATGCGCCTGCGCAACCCCGACTTCTTCCTCTTCAGCGGGGACACGATCTACGCCGACGGCCCGATCAAGCCCTCCGTACCCCTCCGCGACGGCACGACGTGGCGCAATGTCACCACCGAGGAGAAGTCGAAGGTCGCCGAGACCCTCGCCGAGTTCCGCGGGAACTTCCGCTACAACCTGCTCGATCGCAATCTGCGCGACTTCAACGCCCGGGTCCCCGTCCTCGCCCAGTGGGACGACCACGAGGTGCGCAACAACTGGTACCCGGGTCAGCTGATCGACGACCCCCGCTACACGGTGCGCGAAGCCGACACCCTCGCCGCCCGCGCCCGCCAGGCATTCGGCGAGTACTTCCCCGTCACCGACCTGCGCGGCGGCCGCGCCGAGGGCCGGATGTACCGCGTGATGCGTTACGGCCCGCTCCTCGACGTCTTCGTCCTCGACATGCGCACGTACCGGAACGCCAACTCCCCCGGCACCCGGACCGAGGACCCGATCGGAATCCTCGGCCCCGAGCAGCTGGCCTGGCTGCGGCGCGAGCTCACCCGCTCCCGGGCCACCTGGAAGGTCATCGCGGCCGACATGCCGCTCGGCATCGTCGTCCCCGACGGGGCGACCGACTTCGAGGCCGTGGCCCAGGGCGACCCCGGCGCCCCGCTGGGCCGCGAGCTCCAGATCGCCGAACTGCTGCGCCACATCAAGCACCAGCGCATCACCGGCACCCTCTGGCTCACCGCCGACGTGCACTACACCGCCGCCAACCACTACGCGCCGGAGCGGGCCGCGTTCGCCGACTTCGCGCCGTTCTGGGAGTTCGTCTCCGGCCCGATCGGCGCGGGCGGCTTCCCGGCCGGGCGGCTCGACGCCACCTTCGGCCCGGAGACGGCCTTCGTCCAGTCGGCGCCGTTCGCCAACATGTCCCCGTCCGAAAACCCTCCGTACTACGGCGAGGTCGACATCGACGGCGGCAGCGGGGAACTCACCGTCCGTCTGCGGCGCCAGGGAGGCGGCGTACTGTTCACCAAAACCCTCCAGCCCGGGCGCGTGGGCCAGTAGCCGAAAATACCCAGTAAAACTGGATGAAATCGACCAGATGGACACTTAACCAGTCGGTCACAGAGCGTTCGCGATCACGCAACACCCTTGCGCCACAGTGGTGTGCATGACTGACCGTGATCTTGCCTCCGCCCAGCGTCCCCACCGTCACCACTGGCGCCGTGACGTCGTCGAACTCGCCGCGCTCTTCTGCGCCGTCGCGGTCGCCGACGCCATCGCCAATCTCGTCGTGCACGGCCCCAGGGGCCCCGTCCTGCTCGTGGCCTCGGCCGTCGCGCTCCTCGTCACCGCCGCCTTCCACACCTGGTGGGCACGGCGCCACAGCCATGCGCCGCCGCCGGACACCACCCCGGCGGCGGCCCCGGCGGCCCTGGCGGGGGTCGCGAGCAGGAACGCGGGCACCGTGGCGGGTGCGAGCACGGCCCCCACCGCGGGCGCGCCGTCCGCCGCCCTCTGGCGGATGCGCACGACCGTACGGGACGAGCCCGGCTCGCTGGCCGCCCTCTGCACCGCCCTCGCCCGCAACGGCGTCGACATCCTGACCCTCCAGACGCACCCGCTCCCCGAGGGCGGCACCGTCGACGAGTTCCTGCTGCGCGCCCCGCAGCAGTTGGCCTCCGCCGACCTGACCCGCGCCGTCTCCCTGGCCGGCGGCCACAGCACCTGGATCGAACGCGCCGACGCCCACGACCTGGTCGACACCCCGACCCGCGTCCTGGGTCTGGCCACCCGCACCGCCCTGGACGCCGCCGAGCTGCCCCTCGCACTGCGCCAGCTGCTCGGCCGCTGCACCATCCACTCGATCCCGGCGACCACCCTCTCCGGCCGCCCCAACGCGGGCGCCGACGCCCCAGTCGAAGGGGTCCTGGAGGCCACGGTCATGCGGCTGCGCGACCCCTCGGGCGGCGCGATCACCGTGGAGCGGCCCTACCTGCCCTTCACCCCGACCGAGTTCGCCCGCGCCCGCGCCCTCGTCGAGCTCGACGCCCGCCTCGGCCCCCGCGTCCCGCGCGCCCTGGACGTACTGACCCTGCCCGAGGGCAACGAGATCACCGTCCGCCGCGCCGACGGCTCCGACCTGGCGGCGGCCCGCGCGATGCACGATCGCTGCTCCGAGCGCACCCTGTCGTTGCGCTACCACGGCCCCGTCGCCGACGCCGACCGCTATCTCGGCCACCTGCTCAGCCCCCGGTTCGGCCGCACCCTGGCCGCCACCACCGCCTCCGGCAAGCTCGTGGCCCTCGGCCACCTCCTGTGGGACGGCGACGAGACCGAGGTCGCGCTGCTCATCGAGGACGACTGGCAGCGCCGCGGCATCGGCTCCGAGCTGCTGCGCCGACTCGTCGCGATGGCCGTCGAGGCCGGGTGCGACAGCGTGTACGCCGTCACCCAGGCCGCCAACACCGGAATGGTCGCCGCCATGCGCGGGCTGGGCCTCCCCCTCGACTACCAGATCGAGGAGGGCACCCTGGTGATCACGGCCCGGCTGGACGCGACCCCCGTCAGCTCTCGGCTCCCGTACGACGTCACCCACGAGGGTGCCCACGAGCTCCCGCGGCGCGAACCGCGGCCTCCGCGCCACCACCACTGACCGGGCGCCCCGTCGTCCCGTGCCACGACCCGTACCGCGCCGAACACCGCGTGCGGGTCGTGGGCGTGACCGCGCTGCGGCCCGAGTCAGCAGACTGACGTCATACGGTGATGACGTGGGCCCGTTTCACGTACGAAGATGGCCGCATGTCAGAGATCCTCCACAACGGCAGCGCTTCCCGGCTGCCCCGCCAGGTGGCCGACCAGTACGTCGACGACCTCATCGTCCTCGATCCGATCACGGGCACCTACCTCGGTGTCGCCGAGAGCTCTTCCAAACTCCCGGACTTCTCCCCGGCCGGCCGCGCGGCCGTCGCCGAACTCGCCCGGACCACCCTCGCCCGCCTCGACGCCGCCGAGCGGCTGCCCGGCGCCGACAGCGATGCCGAGCGACGCTGCGCCCGTCTGCTGCGGGAGCGCCTGACCGCCGAACTCGCGGTCCACGAGGCCGACGAGGACCTGTGCGCGGTCAGCAACATCCACAGCCCGGTGCACTCCGTCCGCGAGGTCTTCACCCTGACCCCCTCCGAGACCGACGAGGACTGGGCGGCCATCGCCAAGCGGCTGCGCGCCGTACCCGCCGCCCTCGCCGGCTACCGCGAGAGCCTCGCCCTCGGCCTGGAGCGCGGCCTGTACGCCGGCCCCCGCGCCACCGCCACCATGATCGGCCAGCTCACCACCTGGGCCGGCCAGGAGGGCAACGAGCCCGCCTTCTTCGAGGACTTCGCCGCCGGCGGCCCCGACCCCCTGCGCGCCGCACTGGCCGCAGCGGCCGCCGCCGCGACCGCCACCGTCGTCGAACTGCGCGACTGGATGCGCGACGTGTACGCCCCGGCCGTCGAGGGCAAGCCGGACACCGTGGGCCGCGAGCGCTACGCCCGCTGGTCGCGCTACTTCAACGGCACCGATCTGGACCTGGACGAGGCGTACGCCTACGGCTGGTCGGAGTACCACCGCCTGCTCGCCGAGATGAAGGCGGAGGCGGCCAAGATCCTCCCCGGCGCCGGCCCCTGGGAGGCGCTGAAGCACCTGGACGAGCACGGCACCCACATCGAGGGCGTCGACCAGGTCCAGGCCTGGCTCCAGGGCATCATGGACGAGGCCATCGAGAACCTCGACGGCACCCACTTCGAACTCGCCGAGCGGGTCCGGAAGGTGGAGTCGCGGATCGCCCCGCCGGGCGGCGCCGCGGCCCCGTACTACACCTCCCCCTCGGAGGACTTCACCCGCCCGGGCCGCACCTGGCTGCCCACCATGGGTCAGACCCGCTTCCCGGTCTACGACCTGGTCTCCACCTGGTACCACGAGGGCGTTCCCGGCCACCACCTGCAGCTCGCGCAGTGGACGCACGTCGCCGACCAGCTCTCCCGCTACCAGGCCGGCGTCGGCCTCGTCAGCGCCAACGCCGAGGGCTGGGCGCTGTACGCGGAGCGGCTCATGGACGAGCTGGGCTACCTCAAGGACGCGGAGCAGCGCCTGGGTTACCTGGACTGCCAGATGATGCGCGCGGCGCGGGTCATCGTGGACATCGGCATGCACCTGGGCCTGGAGATCCCGGCGGACTCGCCGTTCCACCCGGGCGAGCGGTGGACGGTGGACCTGGCGCAGGAGTTCTTCGGCCTGCACAGCGGCCGGCCCGGGGACTTCGTCGAGAGCGAGCTGACCCGCTACCTGTCGATGCCGGGCCAGGCGATCGGGTACAAGCTGGGCGAGCGGGCCTGGCTGCTGGGCCGCGACAACGCGCGGGCCGCGCGCGGCGATGCCTTCGACCTGAAGGCCTGGCACATGGCGGCGCTGTCGCAGGGTTCGCTGGGTCTGGACGACCTGGTGGACGAGCTGTCCAAGCTCTGAGGGCACCGGAGCCCGCCGGAGACGGCGAACGGGCCGCTCATCTCCCGCTGGAGTGAGCGGCCCGTCCGCGCCGGCCTCGTGCGTCGCGTGCGCCACGTATACCTCGGGCGCCGCCCGGGCCGCGCACGGCTCGTAAGTCACACACCTCAGCAGCCGCAGTCGTCCGAGTCGGTGGGCGCGGTCAGCGGGTCGGCCTCCGGGCGCTGCCGGCTGCCCTCCCAGGTCTCGACCTCGAAGCCCTCGCGGATCCAGTACTCGATGCCGCCGAGCATCTCCTTGACCTGGAAGCCGAGTTCGGCCAGGGCCAGGGCGGAGCGGGTGCCGCCGTTGCAGCCGGGGCCCCAGCAGTACGTCACCACGGGCACGTTCTTGTCGAGGAGCCGCTCGGCCTGCTCGGGGATGAGGGCGGTGGGCAGGTGGATGGCGCCGGGCACGTGGGCCTGGTCCCAGGACGGGGTGGAGCGGGAGTCGATCAACTGGAAGCCGAGCTCGGCACCCTGCTCGCGGTGGGCCTTGAAGGCGGCGGCGACGTCCGAGACGTCCGCGTGGAAGGCCAGGCTGGCGCCGAAGTACGCGGCGGCCGCGGCCGGGGAGGCCGGGGGCACCCGGAGCACGGGGTTGGTGGCGGCGGGGGAAGTGGTGTTCTGCGTCGTCGTCATGACTGGAAATCTATGATTTGTTGATCAACCTCGGAAGTGGTTTTCCCCGGCCTTTTCCTTGTCCGACCGGGGAATCCCCTGCTAGACCTGGGCCATGACCGACTATTCCCCTGACGCCACGGACTGGCGGATCCTCGAAGCCCTCCAGCGGGACGGCCGTGCCAGCTTCACGGAGCTCGCCCGCTCCGTGTCCATGTCCGCGAGCGCCGTCACCGAGCGGGTCCGCCGGCTGGAGGAGGCCGGGATCATCACCGGCTACACGGCGGTGGTGGACCCGGAGAAGCTCGGCAAGACGATCCTCGCCCTGGTGCGGCTGCGCTATCCGCACGGCAACTACAAGCCGTTCCACGACCTCCTGGAGACCACCACCGAGATCCTGGAGGCCCACCACGTCACCGGCGACGACTGCTTCGTGCTCAAGGTCGCCGCCCGCTCGATGGGACACCTGGAGGAGGTCACGGGCCGCATCTCCGGACTCGGTTCGGTGACGACGAGCATCGTCTACTCGTCCCCGCTCCCTCGCAGGCCGCTCAGTCCGTGAGCGACGCCGTGCGGTGGCGCACCACGGAGCCGCCGCGTTGCTTGACGATCTCCAGCTGGGCCTGGACCCGGGTGCGCAGGTCGGCGACGTGGCTGACGATGCCGACGCTGCGGTCCCGCTCGCGCAGCGAGTCCAGTACGTCGAGCACCTCGTCCAGCGCCTGGTCATCGAGGCTGCCGAAGCCCTCGTCGATGAAGAGGGTGTCGAGGCGCATGCCGCCCGCCTCGTCGGTGACCACGTCGGCGAGGCCGAGCGCGAGCGCCAATGAGGCGAAGAAGGTCTCGCCGCCGGACAGCGTGGCGGTGTCCCGTTCGCTGCCGGTCCACGCGTCGACGACGTGCAGGCCGAGCCCGGAGCGCCCCCGTCCGCTCGCCCGCGCGTCGGAGTGCACCAGGGTGTAGCGGCCGCCGGACATGCGCAGCAGCCGTACGGTCGCAGCGGCGGCGACCTGTTCCAGGCGGGCGGCCAGCACATAGGCCTCGAGCCGCATCTTGCGTTCGTTGTCGGCGGAGGTGCCCGCGGTGAGTCCGGCGAGCCGGGCCACCCGGTCGTAGGCCTCGCGCAGCGGGCCCAGAGCGCGCAGTTCCTGCTCCGCCTGCCGGGAGAGCCGGTCGAGCTCCTCGCAGCGGACCCGGGCGGCGTCGAAGGCCGATCCCGCGGTACGAAGCTTCGCCGCGGCCTGCGCCGCGTACGCCTCGGCCTCCTCCGGTGCGGCCGGAGGCAGGGCTGCGGCCGCGGCGGTGTCGGTCTCGGCGAGGCGGTCCGCCAGCATGGCTTCTTCGGCCTGCCAGGCGTCCGACCGGTGTTGGAGCGCGGTGCGTTCGTACTCGGGCAGGACGGCGTCGGCCGCCTCCTCGATGGTGTCGAAGCCGGCCTTGAAGGCCGCGTCGGCGAGCTGGTCGTCGGCCTCCTTCAGCCGGGCGGCCGTGGTCTCCGCGCGGCGCAGCGCGGCGGCGGCCCCGGAGACGATCCGGACCCGGTCCTCCAGGGTGCGGGCGCGGGCGGCGACCGTGGGCGCCCCGTCCCGCACGAGGGCCAGCGCCGCCTCCAGCGAGGCCTGCTCCCGGTCCAGTGCCTCGCGGCGCGACGCCCTGGCGGCGGCCCGTGTCTCGGCGCCCTGCCAGTCGGCGCTGCGCGCGGCGTGCTCCCGTTCGGCGCGGTCGAGCTGCTCCCGGGCGGCGCGCCATCCGGCGGCCGCGGCATGTGCGGCGGCGTGCCCCGTACTCAGCTCCGAGGTCAGGGCGAGGAGTTCTTCGGTGGTGGCCTCCCCGGCGGCGACCGAGACCTCGGCGCGGGTCTCCCGGGCGGCGGCGAGCCTGCGCTCGACGGCGGCCCGGGCCTGCTCCGCCCGCTCGAAGAGGGCGTGGGCGGCGTCCTCGGCCGCGCGGTCCACGTGGCCGGCGGCCGGGCGGGCCGGAGCCGGGTGCTCCGCGGACCCGCACACCGTGCAGGCCTCCCCCGCCACCAGTGCCTCGGCCAGCTCGGCGGCGATCCCGCGCAGCCGGGCCTCCTTGAGCTCCAGCCAGCGTTCCCGGGCGGCGGCCGAATCGTCGCGCAGGACGAGCAGTTCGGCTGCGGCGCGCTCCTCCTCGGCGGCCAACTCGTCCCGTCGGCGGGCGGCGTTCAACTGCATCCTGGCCGGTTCCAGCCGACCCGCGAAGTGCTCCGCCTCGGTGGCGGCCTGCTGGGCGGCGTCCACCCGCTCCTGGAGCGCGGCCCGGGTCCCCTCCCAGCGCTCCAGCCACTCGGCGGACTCCAGGTGGGCCTCCTCGGCGGCCCGGGACTCCCGTTCCAGGTCGGCCCGTTCGCGGCCGATCTCGGCGCTGCGCTGCTCGTCCCGGCGGGCCGCCCCCAGCGCGCCCAGTGCCTCGCGCAGCTCCTGCTCGACGCCGGCCAGCTGTTCGGCACCCGCTTCCCTGAACATCGGCGGGAGTTCGGCCCGGGCGGCCGTCTCCGCGTGCGCGGCGGCCAGGTGCGCGGCCGAGGCCGCTCCGCGCAGCTCCAGCGCCGGGGCGACCAGGGCGCCGCGCCGGGCGCGGTCCAGGAGGGCGCGCACCCGCTCCCGCTCGGGCGCGGCCTCGGCGAGCAGGGCGGACCGGCGGGTGGTCTCCGCGTGGCGGCGCTGCAACCGGTCGAGCTCCCGGGCCTCCTCGGCGGCCCGCCGGGCGGCGGCGTGCCGGCCTTCGACGGCGGCCAGCGCGTATTCGGCGACGGTGCGCCGCTCGCGGGCGGCGCACCGGGCGACGGCGGCCCAGGCGCGGACGGCCTCGGCGAGCCCCGGGTCGCCCGGCTGGTGCCCCGGCATGGGCCAGGCCCGCAGGTCGGCGCCGTTCCCCGCGGCCTGGGCGAGCCGCTGGGCGGTGTGCAGCACCTTCTCGTCGCCGGCCCGGACCTTGGCCTCGGCGGCCCGTCGGCGCTCGCCGAGCAGGGTCTCGACCGCGGCGAAGCGGCGGGTGTCGAAGAGCCGTCCGAGCAGTCGGCCGCGCGCGGCCTCGTCGGCGCGCAGGAACTTGGCGAACTCCCCCTGCGGCAACAGCACCACCTGGCAGAACTGTTCGCGGCTCATGCCGAGGAGCTGTTCGATCTCCTCGCCGATCTCCTGGTGGGAACGGCTCAGCGGCTCCCAGCCCTCGCCCGTGTGCTCGCGCAGCCAACTCTGCGCCTTGTCCTTGGTCGTCCCCTTGCCGCGCTTCTTCGGCCGGTCCTGCTCCGGGCGCCGGGTGATCTCCAGGCGGCGCCCGCCCGCCGTGAGTTCGAGGGTGACCTCGGTCGGGGTCTCGGCGGAGGCGTGGTCGCTGCGCAGGCTGGTGCCGGGGGCCTGGCGGGGGCCGGGCACGGAGCCGTAGAGCGCGTAGCAGACGGCGTCGAGGACGGAGGTCTTGCCCGCGCCGGTGGGTCCGTGCAGCAGGAAGATCCCGGCGCCGGAGAGGGCGTCGAAGTCGATCTGCTGGGGCTCGGCGAAGGGACCGAAGGCGGTGACCGCCAGGCGGTGCAGCCTCATCGATGGGTCTCCTGGCGGCTGTCGTCGGTCCGTACGTCGTCGAAGGCGCTCCGCAGCACGGCCCGTTCGGCCTCGTCCGCGTGGCCGCCGCCGCGTACGTGGGAGACGAAGTCCTCGGCGATCTCCTGGTCGCTGCGGCCGCGCAGCCGCTGGGCGTACGAGGTGCCGGTCTCCTCCTCGCGGCCCTCGGGGTCGAAGGCGAGGCTGAGGGTGTGCGGGAAGCGGGCGACGAGCCGCGCCATGGGGTCGTCGGGCCGGACCGGGTCGGTCAGCGTCGCCTCGACCCAGGCGTCTTGGTGCACCGCGTACGCGGGCTCCTCCAGCAGCTCGTCCAGTCTCCCCCGCAACCGCGCGAGGGCCCGTGGCACGGGCGTGTCGATCCGCTCGGCGGCGACGATCTTCCCCTCCGCGCCCAGCTCGACCAGCCACATGGTCTTGCGGTGGTCGACTTCGGAGAAGGAGTAGGCGAGCGGGGAACCGGAGTAGCGGACCCGTTCGTTGATCGTCTGGCAGCCGTGCAGGTGGCCGAGCGCGGCGTAGTCCACCCCGTCGAAGACGGAGGCGGGCACGGCCTCGACCCCGCCCACGGTGATGTCGCGCTCGCTGTCGCTGGCCTGTCCGCCGGTGACGAAGGCGTGCGCGAGCACCACGGACCGGGTCCCGGCCGGTCGGGTGGCCAGGTCGGCACGGATCCGCTCCATCGCGGCACCCAGCACCGCCTCGTGGCTGACCTTGTCCGCGCCGAACTGGTCCTTGACCAGGGCCGGTTCCAGGTAAGGCAGCCCGTACAGCGCCACGTCACCGTGTACGTCGGCCAGCACCACGGGGTCGGCGCAGCCGGCCGGGTCGGTCCTGAGGTGGATCCCGGCCCGGTCGATCAGCCCGGCCCCGACCCCGAGGCGGCGGGCGGAGTCGTGGTTCCCGGAGATCATCACGGTGGGCACGCCGAGCTCGGCGAGCCGGTGCAGGGCCCGGTCGTACAGTTCGACGGCCGGCAGCGGGGGCACGGCCCGGTCGTAGATGTCACCGGCGACGAGGACGGCGTCGACCTCATGCGCGCGGACGGTCTCGACCAGGTGGTCGACGAAGGCCGCCTGGGCTCCGAGCAGGTTCACGCGGTGGAAGGACCGGCCGAGGTGCCAGTCGGAGGTGTGCAGGAACTTCACTCGTCGGTCCCGCCGCACATGCCGTGTCCCCCTGGTCGTCTCCCGCTCGCCGAACCCCTCTACGCTAACCCGTCCCCGGGGCGCTCAGGGCGCGTATGTCTCACCGCCGAGCGTGAGGGTGGCGCTGCCCGCCGTACTGTCGGCGAGCCATGCCTCGAAGCCGGGCAGGTCCGCCTCCGGCAGGGCGACCTCTATCTCCACCGCGGCCCCGTAGCGCAGGTCCACGACGGTCCGGCCGGTGGAGCGCAGGTCGTTCTGGGTCTTTCCGGCCCGCTGGTGGTCGACGGTGACGGTGGCCAGCCGGTAGCGCCGCCGGGTGACGGTGCCGAGCGCGTCGAGCGCCTCGCCGACGACTCCGCCGTACGCCCTGATCAGACCGCCCGCACCGAGCTTGACCCCGCCGTAGTAGCGGGTGACCACGGCGACCGCGTACCGGATGTCCCGGCGCGTGAGCATCTGCAGCATCGGCAAGCCGGCGGTGCCGCCGGGCTCGCCGTCGTCACTGGCCTTCTGCACGGAGGCGTCGGCGCCGATCACGTAGGCGAAGCAGTTGTGCGTGGCGGTGGGGTGCTCCTTGCGGATCCGCGCGACGAAGTCCTGCGCCTCCTGCTCGGTCGCGGCGGGCGCGAGCGAACACAGGAAGCGCGAGCGGTTGATCTCCGCCTCGTGCACGCCCTCGCGGGCCACCGTCACGTACTGGTCTGCCTTCACCTCTCCACCCTAATCCGTGGTTAAGAGCGGTCCGGCCGGAAGAGAACCGGGGGCTGTTCGAGGGCCAGGACTGTCACGTCTGTCTCCACCCAGGCTTTCGAGGCCTTCCCGTAGATCGGTGGACGGGTCCTGGCTCTGTTGGGTGTGGCGGTCGCATGGACGCCGAACGGATGCCTATCGTCAGCCGGGCACTTGATGCCTTCGGTTAGAAAGCGCGGCGTTCGGCGTTCTTACGGCCGCCACCACCAGCCGGTGCACTCGCTCGTTGATGTTCGTGGTGCGAGCCCGCCGCACGGTGACCTCTCGTAACGCCCGAGCCGCCTGAGCTCTCGCATAGACCGAGGCCCTTGGGGTGAGCTGGTGCCACGAACGGCTACTGAGGTGGCGGACCGACCCTCGCGTCGAGTCCTGGGATTAGGTCGCTGCGTGGTCCCGCATGAGCTCGTTACCAGAACGAACAGCAGAGCCTTGGGAGGGGAAAGATCTTGATCTACTGCGGTATCGACTGGGCGGAACGTACGCACGACGTCGCCCTGGTCGACGACAGCGGCCAGTTACTGGCCAAGCGGCACATCACAGATGACGCTGCCGGCTACAAAATCCTGCTGGATCTGCTCGCCGAGTACGGCGACACGGAGGAATCCCCGATCCCAGTTGCGATCGAGACGTCCCGCGGCCTGCTGGTCGCCGTGCTGCGGACCGGCAAGCGCCAGGTCTTCGCGATCAACCCGATGGCCGCTGCCCGATACCGAGACCGGCACTCCGTCTCCCGCAAGAAGTCCGACCCCGGCGACGCCCTCGTCCTTGCCAATGTGCTCCGCACCGACATGCACGCCCATCGGCCGCTTCCCCGGGACAGCGACCTGGCCCGAGCTGTCGCCGTCCTCGCACGGGCCCAGCAGGACGCCACCTGGAACCGCCAGCAGATCTCCAACCAGCTCCGATCCCTGCTGCGTGAGTACTACCCGGCCGCTCTCGCGGCCTTCGAACCTTGGAAGAACGGCCTCTGCCGCCCCGAGGCCCACCAGCTCCTCAAGCTGGCCCCGACGCCGACCAAGGCTGCTCACGTAACGCGAGCGCAGCTCCAGGCCGCGCTCAAGCGGGCCGGCCGGCAGCGGGGTATTACCGCCGAGGCCGAGCGGCTCCGCGAGGTCTTCCGAGCGGACTGGGCCCACCAGCCGCAGCTGGTCGAGGACGCACTGGGCAAGCAGATGCTCGCTCTCCTGGTCCAGCTGGAGGCGGCATGCACCGCAGCCGACAACCTCGCCGAAGCGGTCGAGGAAGCATTCCCTCAGCACCCTGACGCCGAGATCATCCTCAGCTTTCCCGGCCTCGGCATCCAGCTCGGCGCCCGGGTGCTCGCCGAGGTCGGTGACGACCGGCAGCGGTTCGCCGACGCCCGCGGCCTGAAGGCATACGCCGGTGCTTCGCCCATCACCAGGGCCTCGGGGAAGAAGTCGAGCATCACCCGACGCTGGGTGAAGAACGACCGTCTCAACCACGCTGGCTACCTCTGGGCGTTCTCCGCGATTACCGCCTCGCCCGGCGCCAAAGCCCACTACCGGCGGCGACGCGACGACCACGCAGACTGGCACGCCGCCGCCCAGCGCAACCTCTTCAACCGCATGATCGGCCAGCTCTACCACTGCCTCCAGCAGGACCAGCAGTATGACGAGGAGCTGGCCTTCCCAGCCCCACCTGCCGAGATGGGCACAGCGGCCGCCTAGCCAGAGGTTGCTTGCTGGTCCGGGGACCGCACCCAGGGGGCGAAGCGCTGATCCGGGTCTGCGTCCTCGCGCCAGTACCGCAGGACCGATTCCTGGACGACCTCGAACCGCTCGGCTGCGATCAGGCACGAGACCGGCTCCTGCCCGCCCGCGTCGGCCTCGAAGGCGACCACGACGGGCGGCCTTTCGCCGACCTGACGCGTGACTCTGAGGACCTCGTCCGCGGTCGGTGCACGGAAGATCGGATCGGAGAACATCGCCGGGCAGCAGACGAAGAACGGATCGCCGAAGACCAGTTCCAGGCCGTGGTGGTAAGCCAGGTCGTGGCTGGCAGCAAGCTTGAGCTGCCCGCTGTTCCAGGCGACCACGTCCCAGTCCCACCAGTTCCCTTCGGGGAGCTGGATCGCGGCATGCGTTCCTTCGATGTCCACCCGCGTCCCCCCTTGCTTGTTCGAACAGATCGACAGGCTACACAGCGGTTATGACCGGTCGCCTTGACGAGTTGGAGCCCTGAGGTGTCTACGGGGAATCCGACATGCGTCTTTTCCGTTGAGAAGTCGAACGAGGCAACGCTCGGAACAATCGGAGCAACAGGAGGCGGCACACGTGTACGGCGATCCGGCAACCATCCGCAAGATCCTCACCGAACTCGGCGACACCTGGGCCGTGGTGGGCCTGTCCAACAACCAGGACCGGGCGGCCTACGGGGTGGCCCGGGTGCTCAAGCAGTTCGGCAAGCGCGTGGTCCCCGTACATCCGAAGGCCGAGACGGTGCACGGGGAGCCGGGGTACGCCTCGCTGGAGGCCATCCCGTTCAAGGTGGACGTCGTGGACGTCTTCGTGAACAGCGCCCTGGCCGGGGAGGTCGCCGACTCCGCGGTCGCCGCCGGCGCGGATGCCGTCTGGTTCCAGCTGAACGTGGTCGACGAGGCGACCTTCGCCCGCACCCGTGAGGCCGGGCTGGACATGGTCATGGACCGCTGCCCGGCGATCGAGATCCCCGCCCTCTGATCCGCCCCGGGGGGCAGGGGCTGCGGGCGGATGGTCAGCGCTGCGGCCCATCCGCCCGGACCGGCCCGGCGGCGTGCGCGGGAGCCGGTACCGGAGCCGACACCGGCGGGATCGACACGGCGAGGGTCATCTCCAACGGCACGGAACCGTCGTTGCGGTAGGAGTGCGGGAGGTTGGCCTCGAACGTGGCCGCGGCCCCGGCCGGTACCCGGAACTCCCCCTCGCCGACCACCAGCGTCAGATCCCCCGCGGTGACGTGGAGCATCTCGATGGTGCCGGAGGGATGCGGGGCGGATTCCGTCCCCTCGCCGGGCACCAGGTGCCAGGTCCACAGCTCCATCGGCCCGCGCTCGTCGGTGCCGATGAGCATGGTCGTCGAGCTGCCCGCCTCACTCGACCAGAGCCGTACGGCCTGGTCGGGCAGCACGATCCGGACCTGCGGGCCCCGGTCGTAGTCGAGCAGCGTGGAGATGCTGATGCCGAGCGCGTCGGCCAGTTTCACCGTCGTGCCGACGCTCGGGTTCGTACGGGCCTGCTCGATCTGGATGATCATCCCCCGGCTGACCCCCGACCGGGTCGCCAGAGAGTCCAGGGTGAACCCGCGCTCGCCTCGCCAGCGCTTGAGGTTCCGGGCCAGTGCCTGGGTGAGCTGTTCGAGATCCGACACATTCCGTCCAATATTTTGGATGACACAGTCCAGTGGATTGAACTACCGTGCAGAGTGTTCGATGCTGCACCCCACCGTTCATCACACTGTACTGCGAGGCCCGCCATGACCGCCTTCTTCGCCTTGGCCACAGCCGTGCCGTGGGGTCTGGCCGACTTCGGCGGCGGCCTGCTGACCCGCCGGATACCGGCGCTCACGGTGGTCGTGGTCTCGCAGGTCGTCGCCGTCGCCGTGCTCGGCGCCGTGGTCCTCGGCACCGGCGCCTGGCGCGAGGCCGGCCCGCAGCTGTGGTTCGCGGTCGGCGCGGGGCTCGTCGGGCCGGTGGCCATGCTCAGCTTCTACAAGGCGCTCGCCCTCGGTCCCATGGGCGTGGTCTCCCCGCTCGGCTCCCTCGGCGTGGTCGTGCCCGTCACCGCGGGGCTGATGCTGGGCGAGCGGCCCGGCCCGGGCCAGTTCGCGGGGATCGCGGTGGCCGTCGTCGGCATCGTCCTCGCGGGCGGCCCGGAACTGCGCGGCGCCCCCGTCCAGCGTCAGGCCGTGGTCCTGACCCTGGTCGCGGCCTTCGGGTTCGGCGCGGTGATGGCGCTGATCGCGCAGGCCTCCACCACCATCACCGGGCTGTTCCTCGCGCTGTTCGTGCAGCGGGTCACCAATGTCGCCGTCGGCGGCACCGCCCTGTGGGCCCAGACCCGGCGCGGCACCCCGGCCCTGCCGGAGGGCGCCGGCCCGCGGATCCTGTGGGGGCTGCTGCCCGCGCTCGCCTTCGTCGGCCTCGCCAACGTCGCGGCGAACGGCACCTATTCCATCGCCGCCCAGAACGGCCCCGTCACGCTGGCCGCCGTACTCTCCTCGCTCTACCCGGTGATCACCGCGCTCGCCGCCTTCGCGGTACTCAAGGAACGACTGCGCACCGTACAGGCGGCGGGCGCCGGCCTCGCCCTCGCCGGAACGGTTCTCCTCGCGGCGGGCTGACCCACCACTACGACTGCTCGGCCTCCGCCAGTTGCGCCAAGCCGCGCAGCTGCTCCGGGGTCATCCCGTCCGGGATCGGCACCGGCGCCGGCGTGCGCAGCGGCGGCTGCCAGCCGGTCTCGGGCTGCCACCTGCGTACGATGCGCGCCGGCGCCCCCGCCACCACGGCATGGTCCGGCACCTCGCCCCGTACGACGGCACCCGCGGCCACGACGACGTTGCGGCCGAGCCGGGCGCCCGGCAGGATCACCGCGCCCGTGCCGAGCCAGCAGCCCGGGCCTATCTCCACCGGGGCGCTGCGCGGCCACTGCTTGCCCACGGGCTCGTGCGGATCGTCGTAGCTGTGGTTCGTGGACGTGATGTAGACCCCGGGACCGCAGAACGTGTTGGACCCGATGCCGATCCGGGCGTCGGCGATGACGTGGCTGCCCCGGCCGATGACGACCCCGTCGCCGAGCACCAGCATCGGCTCCGCGCCCAGGTCGAGGTCCGGCATCATCCCGGCGGTGAGGGTGACCTGCTCGCCGATGATGCAGTGCTCGCCGAGGCGGATCCACCGCTCGCCGAAGACCGTGCCCTGCGGGAAGGCGAGCCGCGTGCCGTGCCCGATCGCACCGAACCGCAGCCGCCCCGGGGTCTGCGCGGTGACCGCGCCGGCCTGCTGCATCCAGCGCCAGCCGGCGTGGACCGCGCGGTTCGCCAGCCGGCGTCGCAGGGCCGTCAGCGATGAGAACGTGTTCTGGTTCTTCGGCACCCGGCCACGGTAGTGCGCCGGACGGCGGTCGTCCGGGCCACGATCCTGTGATCTTCACCCCATCGCGGGTGCGGGCCCCGCGTGCCCTACGGTGCTGTGAGCGCGGCAGCGGCATCCGGAGAGACGAAGGAAGAGAACATGACGTACCAGGCGACCCAGGCACTCGTGGCGGGCGTCGGCGGCAAGAACCCCGACATCGACCCGACGGCCTTCACCGCGCCCACCTCGGTCGTGGTCGGCGACGTCACCCTCGCCGCCGGCGCGAGCATCTGGTACTCGGCGGTGCTGCGCGCCGACTGCGGCCCGATCACCCTCGGCGCGGACAGCAACGTTCAGGACAACTGCACCATCCACGTGGACCCGGGCTTCCCCGTGTCGATCGGCGAGCGCGTGTCCATCGGCCACAACGCGGTCGTCCACGGCTGCACGGTCGAGGACGACTGCCTGATCGGCATGGGCGCGACCGTCCTGAACGGCGCGGTGATCGGCGCGGGTTCCCTGGTCGCCGCCCAGGCGTTGGTCCCGCAGGGCATGGTGGTCCCGCCCGGTTCGCTGGTCGCGGGAGTGCCCGCCAAGGTGCGCCGCGAGCTGACCGAGGAGGAGCGCGAGCACATCAGGATCAACGCCCAGATGTACGTGGAGCTCGCCAAGCAGCACCGCGCCTCGGTGACCCCGGGCGCGTAGCGGGCCTCGGGGCCGGGTCAGTCGCGGGCGGCCGCAGGAGCGGGCGCCTCGGCCGGCCCGGCCGGCGCGGGCACGGAGACCGCCTGCGCCGCCTTCTTCATCCGGCTGCGCACCACCAGCGTGACCACGAGCCCGAACACCACGGCGAGCGCGAGCGCCGCCCAGGAGAACCGCTTCAGCCACGGCTCCGCGACGACCCCGACCGAGTAGATGACGGCCGTGGTGCCGCCGGCCCAGAGGATCCCGCCGAAGATGTTCGCGATCAGGAAGCGCCAGTACGGCATGTGCAGCACGCCCGCCAGCGGTCCGGCGAAGATCCGCAGCAGGGCCACGAACCGCCCGAAGAAGACGGCCCACATGCCCCACTTCTCGAAGGAGCGTTCCGCCACGGCCACGTGCTCGGGCCCGAAGTGCTTGGGGAAGCGCCGGCCCAGTTTCTCCAGCAGTGGCTTGCCGCCGCGGCGGCCGATCGCGTAGCCGATCGAGTCGCCGACGATCGCGCCGGTGGTCGCGCAGATGCCCAGCACCACCGGGTCGATGTCCCCGTGCTGGGAGGCCAGCAGGGCCGAGCTGACCAGGATGATCTCTCCGGGCAGCGGGATGCCGAGGCTCTCCAGTCCGATGACCAGACCCACCAGGAGATAGATGCTGACCGCCGGAATCGTCTCCAGCCATTCCTGGATGTGCACCGGTACGTCCTCCCGAGTCGTCGCCGGCGCGACCCCTGTGACACGCCGAACGCGCAGCCTATCGGCTCCTCACCACGACCTTCGCCCGCAGTGGCAGTTCACGGGAGGAACGACCGGCGAACACGACGCGCCGGCCGGAACCCAGCACCCAGGTCCGCTGCTCCGGATCCCATGACGACAGCGCCCGGGCGTCCACGTCGACGGTGACCCGCTGCGCCGCACCCGGCGCGAGGGTGAGCCGCCGGTAGCCGGCCAGTGCGCGCACCGGCTGGTCGAGCCTCAGCTCCGGGGACGGGCCGACGTACACCTGGGCCACCTCGGTGCCCTTGCGGCGGCCGGTGTTGCGGACGGTGAACTCCACGCGCAGGCCGCCGGCGTGCCCGTGAGCACCGCCCGGCGCGACGGTCAGCTTCTCGTACTGCCACGTGGTGTACGAGAGCCCGTGCCCGAAGGGGAACAGCGGGGCCACCTGCTGCGCGTCGTACCAGCGGTGGCCGACATGGACGCCCTCGGTGTACTCCTGCCGGCCGCCCACCCCCGGGTAGCGCACCGGGTCCCCGCCGACCGGGCCGACCTGCTCGTCGGCCGGGAAGGTCTGGGTGAGCCGGCCTCCCGGGTCCACGTCCCCGAAGAGGACGTCGGCGGTGGCGCCCGCGCCCTCCTGGCCCGGGTAGTACATCTGCAGCACCGCTCCGGTGTGCGGGAGCCACGGCATGGTCGTACCGGAGGAGGTGTTGAGGACGACGGCCGTGCGCGGGTTCGCGGCGGCGACGGCCTCGATCAGCCGGGCCTGTCCGCCCGGGAGCGCCAGGGAGGTGCGGTCGCTGCCCTCGGTGGCGTCCTCGTAGGCGAAGAGGACCACGCCGCGGGCCGCCTTCGCGATCCGTACCGCCTCGGCAAGATCGGCGGCGCGGGTCGCCTTCGTGGTGTGCCGGAGCCGGAAGCGCTGGCCCTTGGCCCCGCCGCGTGCGGTGACGGCGAGCCGGTGGGTGCCCGCCTTGAGGGCGAGGGTGCGGCGGCGGACGCTCATCCCGTCGGGCGCGGAGCCGAGCAGTCCGCCCGCATAGTGTTCGGCCACCCCCTGCCGCGGCGGGAACAGTTCCTCGCCGTCGAGGCGTACGCCCGGTCGCTGTCCGGTGTAGTGGACGAGCAGGGTCCACTCGTCGTCCTCGGCGAGGCGGAACTCGCCCTCGTGGCTCCAGCTCCGCCCGGCCTCCACGTTTCGGTCGTCCAGGTCGGCGGCCGGGGTGAGCAGCTTCGCGGGGAGCGGGCGTCCGTACAGGTCCTCGCCGAGGGCGTGGCGGACGGTGGCGCCGTTCCCGGCGCGCCGCTTGATGGCGGTGAGCGGGGCGGTCGCCCCGTCGGGGACCACGTGCGCGCTGCCGCCGCCCCCGACGAAGGGGACCTGGCCGGTGGGCCCGATCACCGCGATGGAGCGGGCGGCGGCGCCGGTCAGGGGCAGGGTGCCGTGCTCGTTGCGCAGCAGCACCGCGCCGGCGGTCGCCACCTTGCGGGCGAGGCGGGCCCCGGCCGCCGCGTCGCGCGCGGGGCGCGCGGCGGGCTTGGCCGCGAGCAGCCCGAAGCGGTCCATGGTGGTCAGGATCCGGTGCACGGCGAGGTCGACGAAGGCCTCCGGGACGGAGCCGCCGCGCACGGCCTGGCGCAAGGGGCCACCGAAGTGGGTGCCGCCGGGCATCTCCATGTCGAGCCCGGCGCCGATGGCGGCGACGGTGCTGTGGGTGGCGCCCCAGTCGGACATCACCCAGCCGTCGAACCCCCAGGTGCCGCGCAGCAGTTCGTCGAGCAGCGGCTTGTTCTCGCAGGCGTAGACCCCGTTGACCTTGTTGTACGCGCCCAGCACGGCGCCCGCGCCGGCGGCGACGGCGGCCTCGAAGCCCCGTAGCTCGGTCTCGTGCAGGGTCCGGTCGTCGGCGATCACGTCGACGGTGTCGCGGCCGCGCTCCTGGTTGTTGAGGGCGAAGTGCTTGACGGCGGCGATGAGCCCCTCGTCCTGGATCCCGCGGACGAGCTCGCCGACCAGGTCGGCGGTCAGCCGGGGGTCCTCGGCGAAGGTCTCGAAGTTCCGGCCCGCGTACGGGGTGCGGATGAGGTTGGCCATGGGCGACAGCAGTACGTCCTGGCCGAGCGCCCTGCCCTCGCGGCCGAGGACCCTGCCGTACTCGCGGGCCAGCGCGGGATCGAAGGCGGACGCCAGCATGACGGGCGCGGGCAGCGCGGTGGCGGGTTCGTCGACCCGTACGCCGGCGGGTCCGTCGGCGAGGCGCAGTGCGGGGATGCCCAGGCGGGGTACGCCGGGCACGTAGCCGGCCTGGCCGAGGGGGGCCGGGTCGCGGGCGCCGTGCAGCAGCGCGGTCTTCTCGTCGAGGGTGAGCCGCTCCAGCAGGGCGTCGATCCTGGCGGCGCCGCCGGGTTCCGCGGCGGGTGCGGCGGGTGCGGGCGAGGCCTTGCGGAGCCCCGCGCCCGGGGGCACGGTGGCCACGCAGCCGCCCGCTCCGAGGGACGAGCCGGCGGCGCCCACCGCGCCGAGCAGCCGCATCGCCGTACGTCTGGACACGGCCTCGCTCATGGGCGCTCCCTGCGGCTGGGCGCACCCCCGGGCGGAGCCCGGGGGTGGGTCGGCGGGAGCGGCCCGCGCCGGGCCGCTCCCCCGCCCACTGTGCGCCGGGCCCGGGCGGGCCCGGCCGAGACGCGCCACCGCGCCCGCCGAGGTTCAGCCCTGCGGCGGCGGAGGCAGGCTGTCGCGGCTGCGCCCGGGCTCGTCCCGGAGCTGCACCCGGGCCTCGGTGCGGTGCCCGCGCGCGATGTAGTCCCGTACGACGGCCTCCACGGCGTCCTGCGGCGACCCGACCCCGGCGAGGACCATCACCTCCACCACGAGCTCTGCGTCGAGGCTGATGTCCACCTTGGCCACGGGCACTCCCTCCGTCGTCTTGCGAGGGACTCTAGCGCCGGCGGGTGTACTACGCCGTGGTGTTGGGACGGAGCGTCCAGACGACGGTCATCTCGCCCGTCACGGCCTCGTCCTCGCGCTGGATGGCGATGGTCACCGGGAATTCGGGGCGGCCGCCCGCGTCGAGTTCGGCGATGACCTCCGCGGCCGGGCGGCCGAGGGTGGCGGTGGCGGTGACGACGCCCTTGGCGAGCTTCTTGTAGCCGATCTCGGCCTTCACCGCGAGGGGGACGGCGCGCGAGAGCTGGTCGCCGAAGGCGGCCAGGACGATGGCGCCGCTCGCCGACTCGGCGAGGGTGAACATGGCTCCGGCGTGCGGGCCGCCGACGTGGTTGTGGTAGTCGGGCTGGTCCGGGAGGCGAACGACCGCGCGCTCGGGGGTGGTCTCCAGGAACTGGAGGTTCAGGGTCCGGGCCATCGGCACGGTCGCGGCGAGCAGTTCGCCCACGTTCATCTGATCTGCGCTCATGAAAAGCAATGTTACCCGCGAGTAGGCGTGATTGGCCAGACCCCGGGCAGGGGGCGGCCGTGGCCCCTGCGGCCCGCTCCCACTATCGTTACCGGCCATGTGGCCAGGACAGCAGCAGCCGCCCGGGGGCGAACAGAACCCCCAGGGCGCGCAACAGAACCCGTACCAGCAGCAGCCGGGGCAGCCGAACCCGTATCAGCAGCAGCCCGGTTACGGATACCCGCAGCAGCCCGGGTACGAGCAGCCCCCGACCGTTCCCGGCCAGCACTGGGGCCCGCCTCAGCAGCCCGCACAGCCCCAGCGCGGCGGCGGGAGCCCCTACCAGACCAAGACGGTGGCCATCGTTTCCGCGGCCGCGGTCATCGTGGCGGCCGCGGCGACCGGTGCGTTCGTCCTCACGCGGGACGACAAGAAGACCGACGAGGCCGACAACAAGCCCGCCACCGCCTCCTCGGCGCCCGCCACCACCGAGCCGGCCCCGGCCGGCAGCAGCCCGAACCCGCGCGCCGGCGGCGAGCTCCAGCCGACCGTCCCCGGCTGGAAGGTCGTGGTCAACCCCAAGTACGGCACCGCCTTCGACGTCCCGCCGGAGTGGAACGTGCTGGGCGCCGGCATGTCCATCGGCTTCGGGGACGAGGAGAAGAACGACGGGTCCGCGGCCGTGATGATGTCGGGGCCCGCGTACCTCAAGGAAGACTGGTGCAAGGTCGACGCCGACAAGAACGGCAGCGAGGAGACCACCGCGCTGGCCGGCACCGGCAGCAAGGGCGGCCAGGGCGCCAAGGACACCGCCGAGGCCGTGCGCAACGAGGCCGGGAACTGGGCGTGGGCCGGATACGCGCAGAAGGCCCCGAAGGGCACCACCAAGGTCTCCGAGCCGAAGGAGTACACGACCGCCTCGGGACTCAAGGGCCACATGGCCACGGCGAGCGTGACCGGCGTGCCGAAGGCGAACAAGTGCTCCTCCGACGGCAAGTCCATCGCCTTCAGCTTCAAGACCGCCAACAATGACTTCTCCTCCTGGATCCTCTACAGCGCCGCGGGCGTCCCGGACGAGGTCAAGCAGGAAACGATGGAGAAGATCCTCAGCACGATCCGCCTGACCGCGAGCTGACCTTCCGCACCGCCGGCCCGGGCCGACAATCCGTTTGGATTCTCGGCCCGGGGCGGAGATAGTCCCGTAGTGAGTTCTCCCCGCGCCACCTCCTCGGACACGCCTGCCCGCCGCCGTCGGCCCGACTGGGCGGGCCGCAACTACACGTTGCTGACCAGCGCGGCGGTCGTCACGAACCTCGGCAGCCACGGAGCGCTCATCGCGGCCGCCTTCGCCGTGCAGGATGCGGGCGGAAGCGCCGGCGACCTCGGTCTGGTGGCCGCCGCCCGTACGTTGCCGCTCGTCCTCTTCCTCCTCATCGGCGGCGTGATCGCCGACCGGCTGCCCCGCCACCGCGTGATGGTCGCGGCCAACACCCTCAACTGCCTCTCGCAGGCCGCCTTCGCCGTCCTCGTCCTCACCGGGGACCCCCAGCTGTGGCAGATGATGCTGCTGACCGCCCTGTGCGGCACGGGCACGGCCTTCTTCAACCCGGCGGCCGAGGGCATGCTGCTGGCCACCGTCTCCGGCGAGCACTCCAACCGCGCCTTCGCGCTGTTCCGCATGGCGATGAACGGCGCCGGCATCGGCGGCGCGGCCCTCGGCGGGGCGATGATCGCCGTACTGGGCGCGGGCTGGGTCCTGGCCGTGGACGCGGCCGCCTTCGCGATCGCTGGGGCGCTGCGCGCCTTCCTCGACGTCGCCCCCACCGCCGACCGGGTCTCCCGGGGCGGCCTGCTGACCGATCTGCGCGAGGGCTGGGTGGAGGTCCGCACCCGCCCCTGGTTGTGGGGCATCGTGCTCCAGTTCTCCGTGGTCGTGGCCGTCGTCGGCGCCGCGGACGCGGTGTACGGTCCCCTGGTCGCCCGGGACGAGCTCGGCGGCCCGGCGCCGTGGGGACTGGCGCTGGCCTGCTTCGGGGTGGGGACCATCGCCGGAGCGTTCCTGATGATGGTGTGGAAGCCGCGCAGACTGCTGCTGGTCGGCACCCTGTGCGTGTTCCCGCTGGCGCTGCCGTCGGCCGGGCTGGCCGTGCCGGTGCCGGTGTGGGGGCTGTGCGTGCTGATGTTCGTGAGTGGTGCGGCCATCGAGGTGTTCGGCGTGAACTGGATGTCGGCCCTGCACCAGGAGATACCGGAGGAGAAGTTCTCCCGGGTGTCGGCCTACGACTGGTTCGGCTCGGTGTCGATGCTCCCCGTGGCCACCGCCCTGGCAGGACCGGCCGAAGCGGCCTTCGGCCGCACCGACGCCCTGTGGGGTTGCGCGACCCTGGTGGTCCTGGCCACCGCGCTGGTCCTCCTGATCCCGGACGTGCGCCGGCTGACACGCCGGGACCGCAAGATCTACGGGCCGCGCCCAGCCGCCGGGGCCCCGCCCCAGACCCCGCGCCTCAAACGCCGCCGAGGCTGAAATTGCGCACCGCACCCGGTTCCGCTGCGCGCACTCACAGACCGGCGTCGGCCACATCCGGCCCCGCCGGCGTTTGAGGCGCCGGGATCCGGGGCGGAGCCCCAGGACGCGGCGCGGCAGCCGACCGCTCACCCCAGGCTGAACGCACCCTCCGGCGGCTCCGGCGACGCCACCGCATCCACGTCGGCCACCGGCCGGGCCCCCCGCATGAACCGGGCCGTCCCGTCCCCGAACTCCACCCGCGCGGGAAACGCGTCGGCCGCGCACCGCCGGGCCAGCAGGGCCACGGGAAGCTCGGCATCCGACGCCAACAACACGGCGTTCCCGAACCGCCGCCCCCGCAACACCGCCGGCTCCGCGATCAGCGCCAGCTCCGCGAAGGCCTCGCCGAAGTTGGCCAGTTGGGCCCGCAGGAAGTCGAAGGGCGCCCCGTCGGCCAGGTTCGCCGCGTACAGCCCCCCGGGCCTCAGCACCCGCGCCGCCTCCCGCGCGTACTCCACGGAGGTCAGCTGCGCCGGTACCCGCGAGCCGCCGAACACATCGGCCACCACCACGTCCGCGCTCCGCGCCGGCGCCGCCTCCAGCCAGGCCCGCGCATCGGCGGCGTGCACCGTGACCCCGGCTCCCGCCGGCAGCGGCAGGTGCTCGGCGACCAGCTCCACCAGGCCCGCGTCGAACTCGACGACCGTCTGCCGGGAGCCCGCCCGGGTCGCCGCCGCGTAGCGCGGCAGGGTCAGCGCGCCGCCGCCGAGGTGCAGGAGGTCCAGCCCGAGGCCCGGCTCCGCCGCGCAGTCCAGGACGTGCGCGAGGCGGCGTACGTACTCGAATTCCAGGTGCAGCGGATCATCGAGGTCCACGTACGACTGCGGCGCCCCGTCGACGGTCAGCAGCCAGGCCCGCTCCCGGTCCACGTCCGGCATCAGTTTGGCGGTGCCCTGGCCCACTTTCCGGATCACCGGGATCTGTTCGTCGCTCACCTCACCATTGTCGGGCCGGGCTCAGCCCGTCCAGACCGCCGCCGCCTCGGCTGCGTGCTCGGCGGCCTGTGCCAGGCCCGCCCGAGCCGCCGGGTCGCGCCGGGCGGGGTCCAGTACGTTGCGCCCGAAGACCTTGCGGGCCGCCGCCGAGGGGGTGATCACCAACACCCGCGCCCCCGCCGCCCGCAGCCGCTGGGCCTGTGCGGCGGGTGAGGGGACGAGCCCGGAGCCGAGCGAGATCGGCGCGAGGATCACCACGCGTGCGTAGCCGCCCGCCAGGTCGGCGTTGGTGGCGGACCGGACGCCGCCGTCGATGAACCGCCGTCCGCCGACCGTCACCGGCGGCCACACGCCCGGCACCGCGCAGCTCGCCGAGACCGCGTCGACGAGCCCGGCGCCGCTCTCCTTGTCGAAGTCGGCGGGCTCTCCGGTGAGCGCGTCCACGGCGGTGACCACGAAGCGTCGCTCGGGCCATTCGTGGGAGACCAGCCGGGCGGCCAGCACCTCGCGCCGCGCCGCCTCCGCCCCCGTGTCGGCGGCCAGGGCCAGCTCGCCGACCCGCTGCCGGTAGGCGGTCGAGTTTCGCGAGCGCACCATCGCGAGGGCGTACCGCGCGATGACGCCCGCGCCCAGCTTCGCGGGCAGCTCGCCGGTGGCGGCGCCGAGCTGGCGCTCGTACAGCTCCTTCGGGGAGAGCAGTCCGGAGGTGAGCTGGGCGCCGACCACCGAACCGGCGGAGGTGCCGACGACGAGGTCGGCTGTGGTGAGGTCGACTCCCGCGCGGGCGAGCCCGTACAAGATCCCGCACTCCCAGCCGACGCCGGTCAGTCCTCCGCCGCCGAGCACCAGTGCCGTGTCGCCGCCCATCGCCGCCCACCCCTCCGCTCATGCCTGTGGTGACGGCAGTCTGCCGCAGCGGGTCCACCGTCACCACAGGGGGTCCGGTCGGCCGGGCCGGGTCACACCGGCCC